>NZ_JBWKRS010000001.1:353322-360071 GCF_059419385.1 Pseudomonas sp. GW821-FHT05H12
AGGAGCCGGCTTGCCGGCGATAGCGGTCTGTCTGATTCACCGCCATCGCTGGCAAGCCAGCTCCTACAGTTGGATCGGGTTTCACCTCAAGCCATGTACGGCACGGCGATCAACAGGATTGCCGTGCCATGGGCCACGGTGGCGGGCAGCACGCCGTAGCGCAGGCGCACCAGCGCGCAGGCCAGGCCTTCGATCAGGGTAAAGGCCAAGATCGGCCAGCCCAGCTGGGTCACGCTCAACGCCAGGAATGCATGGCAGGCCGCAAAGGCCACGCCGCTGATCAACGCCGCCCGCAGGGGAGAGACCTGCTGTTCCAGATAACCCTGCAAGCACCCGCGAAACAGCACTTCTTCCAATGCATTGGCGCCATAGGCCAGCACCACCATGCCCGGCAACCACACCCAGTAGCCGTGGAAGTCAGCGGCGTCGATCCCCTGGTAAATCCGCAACGGCACGCCAATCAGGCCACCCACCGCGAACCCGACCGCCAGGCCGGCAATCGGGTTGCCAATGGACCAGCGAATCAGCCGCCACAGGTCCGGCGCCGCGCGCGGCAGCAGCAGGATCAACATCACCGACAAACCGCCCAGCGCCGCCAACACAAACGCATTGGCGGTGAACGCGATCTGCACCTCGCTGCCCAACCGCCACATGCCCAGGGGCGTCATTGCGTCGCGCATCAGCACAAACGCCGCGAGCAAAATCAGGATACGCATTGCGGCCAGCGCCCTGGGCGTGAGCGCGAACCACAGGCCAAACAACGCCAGCCCCGGGGTCAGGTGAACGGCGTACCGCACCAGCACCACCATGCCTTCGGTGATCATCCCTTATCAATCCTTCGGGTCAGTCGTGGGCAATGGCGAGCATTTCGATCTCGACGGCGGCCGATTTTGGCAACTGGAACACGCCGACCGAAGTACGCGTATGCACCCCGGCCTCGCCGAGGATTTCATGCAGCAGGTCCGAGGCGCCATTGGCCACTTCACTTTGCTGATCGAAGTCTTCGGCACTGCGCACATACACACCAATGCGTGGTATCGCCTTGACCTGATCGAGCGAACCCAGCGCCTGCTTGAGCAGCCCCAGGCAGCGCAGCGCGCTGATACCGGCGGCCACCTGCGCCTGGGCCAGGGTCAGGCTTTCACCGACCTTGCCCGGCAGCACAATCGTGTCGCCGACACGGGGGATCTGGCCGCTGATGTACAGGTGGTTGCCGTCGCGCACCAACGGCGTGTAATTGCCACCGACCTTGAACGCCTCCAGCAGATAGCCGATACGCTGCTGGGCGGCCTGGTATTTTTCGTCGCGTGTCATGGGCGTGCCTCCGGGTTTCGACGTTGCCATTCTTGCACCACATCGCCCAGAGTCTTGGGCTGGCCGTTGCGAATCCAGGCCATGAATGCCCGGTCGAATTTGAATGCAGGGCCGCAGTGTTCAAGCATGAAGCGGCGAACGTTCTGGGTGTTTTTATAGCGCGGGGTCACGGGGGTGGCGCGGGTGATGGAACCGCTGTGCCAGTCAAAATCCATTCTGTCCCTCGAGGTGGTTTGTTATTTGGGCCATAGCATAGCGATGTGCTACTGGTGCAGGAAGCCGCACGCACTGCACGTCTGAAGGTCTCAATGTGTTGGGACGTCGTACAAGATCAAACTTCGCTTAGAACAGCTTATCGCTGAATATTTTCGAGATATTTCAAAATTTCACTTTCCTTCTCGCCGGTAAATATTGCATGGTTGTACGACGACTTAAGCCAGTCGTGTCACCCCCACAACAATAAGGAAACACCCATGCAAAACGTCAAAGTGCTGATCGGTTTTCTGTGCCTGTTCACCGGCTACGTCGCAGCAGCGCCTGCCCCTGCCGAAAAGGATGTGGCCCAAGCGGTCGACCAACTGACCCAAGCCATGCTGCACCTGGACCTCAAGCAACTGCACGCGCTGACTTCCGACAAACTCACCTATGGCCACTCCAGCGGCAAGGTGCAGAACAAGGCGCAATTCATCGCCGACCTGGAAACCCACACCAGCGCCTTCAAGACCCTTGAAATGCAGAACCAGACCATCACCCTGGATGGCGACACCGCGCTGGTGCGCAACCACTTCCACGCCCTGGCAGTGAACAGCGGCGTCGAAGTGCCGACCGACATCGACAACTTCCAGGTCTGGCAGAAACAAAAAGGCAAATGGCTGCTGATCGGCCGTCAGGCTTACAAGTACTGAGGCCCGTGGGTGAGCCGCGCCCGTCGGCTCACCACATCACGACCTTGCGCACCGCCAGCAGTGCCTCGCGCAGCGCCGGCATCGTGACCGAGCCCAACGCCAGGCGCAGCGCATGGGGCACCGTCGCTGACACCGCGAACGGCTCGGCAGTGGACACCGAGATGTTTTCCCGTTGTAGCGCCATGGTGATCTGATCGGCGCGCATGTCTTCCGCCAGCGGTAGCCATAAAAAGTACGACGATGGATGGCTGATGTAATCCACCTCCCTCAACACCTGCGCCGCCAGCGCTTGCCGCGCCTGAGCATCCTGACGCTTTTGGGCTTCCAACTGCGCGACGGTGCCGTCTTCGATCCAACCCACGGCAATCGCACTCATCACCCCCGGCACGTTCCAGGTGGTGGCCATGATGGTGCGTTCCAACCCCTTCACCAGCGCTGAAGGCGCAGCGATAAAACCGACCCGCAAACCGGTGGCAACACTTTTGGAAAACCCACCGATATACACCGTGCGCTCAGGTGCCAGCGTCGCCATCGGCGGCGGCGCATCCTCTGCCAGGAAGGCGTAAGCCGCGTCTTCGATGATCATCAACGCGTGTTCACGGGCAATCGCCGCCAACCGTTCACGCTGCTCCAGGCTCATCACCCAACCCAGCGGGTTGTGCAAAGTCGGGATGCTGTAGACAGCGCGTACCGGGCGCTTGCGACACAGGCTGTGCAGGTGGTCCAGGTCCGGGCCGTTGGGCGTCACCGCGATGGCGACGATTTCCAGGTGCAGGGTTTCGGCCAGCACCTTGAACCCGGAATACGTCAAGGCGTCGACCGCGATCACATCCCCAGGCTTGAGCAACGTCATCATCGCCACTGCCAAGCCATGCTGGGCGCCACTGACCACCAGCACCTGCTCAGCCTCCACCGCCAGCCCCCGGCTCAACAAATGGCGCGCCACGGCCGCGCGCTCATGCAGACGGCCGGCATGGGGTTGGTATCGCAACAGGGCTTCCAGGTCACCGGAGAGTGCCAATTGGCGCAACGCGGTGCGCAACAGATCCGCCTGACCCGGCAACGAGGGGTAGTTGAAGTTGAGGTCGAGCATGCCGGTGGCCAGGGTCATCTGCCCGCTGCCCTGCCCTGGCGGCAAGGCGATCTCGCGCACGAAGGTGCCGCGCCCGGTTTCACCGCTGACCAGGCCCATGGCTTCCAATTCCGTGTACACCCGGCTGGCGGTGACCAATGCCAGGCCGTGGTCGGCAGCCAATTGGCGATGGGTAGGCAGGCGCGTGCCAGGGGGCATTTCGCCGCAGCGAATGCTCTGGGCAAACGCGTCGACCAAGGACTTGTAGCGAGCGCGAGGCATGGGCGATGTATCCATGACAATTTTTTGATTGTCTTTATCTTCAATCCTAGGATGAGCGCCACGCAACTTTTCTTTTTCGGGCCTCTTCCCATGGAACGTACTTCACGACTCAGCACCCTGGACACCACTACCCAGGGTTGGATCAACGGCTTTATCGGCGTGGTGATTTTCAGCGGCTCATTGCCGGCCACGCGCCTGGCGGTGATGGAGTTCGACCCGGTATTCCTGACCATGATCCGCGCCACGCTCGCCGCCGTCTTGGGGTTGCTGCTGTTGAAGGTTTTCAAGGAAAAACGCCCCGCGCGCCACCAGTGGGTACCCCTGGCAGTGGTAGCCCTGGGCGTGGTGATCGGCTTTCCGCTGCTCACCGCCTTGGCGCTGCAATACGTGACCTCGGCGCACTCCATCGTGTTTATCGGCCTGCTGCCGTTGGCCACCGCCGTGTTCGGCGTGCTGCGCGGTGGCGAGCGCCCGCACCCGGTGTTCTGGCTGTTTTCGATTCTGGGCAGTGCGTTGGTGATGGGCTACGCCTTGGCCCAAGGCCTGAGCGCCGCACCGGCCGGCGACCTGCTGATGCTGCTGGCGGTGCTGGTATGCGGCCTGGGTTACGCCGAAGGCGCCAAGCTGTCGCGCAGCCTCGGCGGTTGGCAGGTGATCTGCTGGGCACTGGTGGTGTCGCTGCCGGTGGTGGTGCCGTTCAGCCTGGTGCTGGCACCGCACAGCCTCACCGGTATCAGCCTGCCGGCCTGGCTCAGCCTGGGTTACGTGTCGTTGTTCAGCATGCTGATCGGCTTTGTGTTCTGGTACCGCGGCCTGGCCCAAGGCGGCATTGCCGCGGTTGGCCAGTTGCAGTTGCTACAACCCTTCTTTGGCCTGGCGCTGGCCGCCGGCCTGCTGCATGAGCAGGTCAGCCTGGGCATGGTGCTGGTGACGGTTGCGGTGATCGGCTGCGTGGCCGGGGCCAAGAAGTTTGCGCGCTAGCGCTGGGGCGCAACCATCTTGAACTTGATGTTGATGGCGTCGGACACCACGCTGTTGCCCGCCCATTCACCCTCGCCGATCTTGAAGTCGCCGCGCTTGAGCACAAACTCACCGTCGAATACGCCGATACCGCTCTGCTCCTTGAGCAGCACATCGATATCCACCGGCTGGGTGATGCCCTTGATCGTCAGGTTGCCGCTGATCTTGAAGCGGTTGTCGCCCAGCGCTTTGACCGCGGTGGACTCGTAGACACCCACCGGGTAGGTCGCGGTGTCGAACCACGAGGCGCGTTGCAACTCGTCATTGGCATCGGGGCTGCCGGCGTCGATGCTGGCCAGCTGGATCTTGAGCAACGCGTGCCCCGCCTCGGGCTTTTGCGTGTCGAACGTCAACGTGCCTTCGAACTGGCTGAAGGTGCCGTACACCCGCTGGCCGAACTGCTGGAAGGTGAAGCTGATCTGGCTGGCGGTACGGTTGACGTCCTGGTACTCCACGGCCTGGGCACTGGACAACCAACCGAAGACAAGAGCCAGCAGGACGACTGGGGCCATTCGACGCATCAGGGAACACTCCGCAAGAGAAAAGGACACACGTGCTGAGCTAACACGCCATGGCACGGATTTATTCCCATCCGGCGTGTGTCCTGCTAAACAGAGTAGTCGCCCAGAACAACAAGGACTTCCCATGCACACCCCTTCCCTGCAGGACAGCACCGCGCCCGAAGGCATTTGCTACGGCTGCGGCGGCAGTAACCCGCACGGCCTGCACATCAAGAGCCGTTGGGATGCCGACGGCGTCCACGTGATCGCCGAACACCTGCCGCAGGATCAATTCACCGGTTGGCCCGACCTGGTCTACGGCGGCCTGATCGCCATGCTGGTGGACTGCCATTCCAACTGGACCGCCATGGCCTACCACTACCGCGCCGAGGGGCGTGAGCCCGGCAGTTTGCCGCGCATCGACTGCGTGACCGGCAACCTGGGCATCAAATTCATCAAGCCGACACCCATGGGCGCCACCCTGACCCTGCGCGCCCGCGTCGAAGGCGATGTAGGGCGCAAGAGCCGCGTGGTCTGCGAGGTGTACGCCGGCGACGTGCTGACGGCCATTGGCGATTCGGTGTTCGTGCGCGTCGACACCGGGCAATTGGCAGCCGCCGCCCATGGCCGCGAAGGTTGAACCTGGTCTACATTGACGGCCACCGCTAATCGAGGATTGCACCGATGACTCGTCTTACCGCGAAAGACTTTGCCCCCGAATTGCTGGAACTCTACGACGGCTACGCCCACGGCAAGATCAACCGCCGTGAATTTCTCGACCGCGCCGCGCTGTTCACCTTTGGCGGCCTCACCGCCTCGGCCCTGCTCGCCGCCCTGAGCCCCAACTACGCCCTGGCCGAACAGGTGAAGTTCACCGACCCGGACATCGTCGCCGACTACATCACCTACCCCTCGCCCAAGGGCAACGGCACGGTGCGCGGCTATCTGGTGCGCCCGGCCAAAGCCAGCGGCAAGCTACCGGCCGTGGTGGTGGTGCATGAGAATCGCGGCCTGAACCCCTATATCGAAGACGTCGCACGGCGCCTGGCCAAGGCCGGGTTCATCGCCCTGGCGCCGGACGGCCTGACCTCGGTGGGCGGCTACCCGGGCAACGATGAAAAAGGCGTGGAGCTGCAACAAAAAGTTGATCCCGAAAAGCTGATGAACGATTTTTTCGCCGCCATCGAATGGCTGATGCATCACGACAGCAGCACCGGCAAGGTCGGCATCACCGGCTTCTGTTATGGCGGCGGCGTGACCAATGCGGCGGCGGTGGCCTACCCGGAACTCGGCGCTGCGGTGTCGTTCTATGGGCGCCAGCCCGAGGCCAAGGACGTGCCGCGCATCAAGGCGCCAATCATGCTGCATTACGGCGAGTTGGATACGCGGATCAATGAAGGTTGGCCGGCGTATGAAAAGGCGTTGAAGGCGGCGGGCACGACGTACGAGGCGTTTATCTACAAGGGGGCCAACCACGGTTTTCATAACGACTCGACGCCGCGGTATGACGAGGCGGCGGCGAACCTGGCGTGGGAAAGAACCCTGGGCTGGTTCCGCAAGTACCTGGCTTGAACTCACAACCTGTAGGAGCCGGGGGGGGGGGGGGGGGGGGGGGGGGGGGGGGGGGGGGGGGGGGGGGGGGGGGGGGGGGGGGGG
>NZ_JBWKRS010000002.1:0-142663 GCF_059419385.1 Pseudomonas sp. GW821-FHT05H12
CCCCCCCCCCCCACCCCCCCCCCCCCCCCCCCCCCCCCCCCCCCCCCCGGGCTCCTACGAGGGGTGTGGGCAGATCAATGGATTGCGTTTCACGCACTTATAAGCTTCCGATAAGTAACTTTTTGTCATGTATGGGGCTGATTAAACTGCTCGGGTATTTTTAATGTCGAGCTCTCCGTTCATGACTTCCCTCGCTGCCCCCACCCTCGCGGCCGCAGCCAAACCCACCGCGATGAGCCCACCCGTGTTCGGCCCGCGCATCATCATCGGCCTGGTCGGTGTGTTGCTGGCGGTGTTGGTGTCCGGCCTCAACGAGACGGTCACCAAAGTGGCCCTCGCGGATATCCGTGGTGCGCTGTACATCGGTTTTGACGAAGGCACCTGGCTGGTCGCGGCCTACACCGCCACGTCAGTCGCGGCCATGGCCTTCGCGCCCTGGTGTTCGGTGACGTTTTCCCTGCGCCGCTTCACCCTGTGCGCGATCGGCCTGTTCACCGTGCTGGGCATCCTGTGCCCGTTTGCGCCGAACTACGAAAGCCTGTTGGTGCTGCGCACCGTGCAAGGCCTGGCGGGCGGGGCGCTGCCGCCGATGCTGATGACCGTGGCGCTGCGTTTCCTGCCCGCCAACGTCAAGCTGTATGGCCTGGCCGGCTACGCGCTGACCGCCACCTTCGGCCCGAGCCTTGGCACGCCGTTGGCCGCGCTTTGGACCGAATACGTCGGCTGGCAGTGGGCGTTCTGGCAGATCGTCGCGCCTTGCTTGCTGGCGATGGCCGCCGTGGCCTACGGCCTGCCGCAAGACCCGTTGCGACTGGAGCGCTTCAAGCAATTCAACTGGCGCGGCCTGCTGCTGGGGTTCCCGGCGATCTGCATGTTGGTGATCGGCCTGCTGCAAGGCAATCGCCTGGACTGGTTCGAGTCGGGCCTGATCACCTGCTTGCTGTGCGGCGGCACGCTGTTGCTGGTGCTGTTCATGCTCAACGAATGGTCGCAACCGATCCCGTTTTTCAAGTTGCAGATGCTCGGCCTGCGCAACCTGTCGTTTGCATTGATCGTGTTGGCCGGTGTGCTGATGGTGCTGACCTCGGTGATCCTCATCCCGTCGAGCTTCCTCGCGCAGGTCCAGGGTTATCGCCCGCTGCAAACCGCGCCGGTGATGTTGCTGATGGCGGTGCCGCAGCTCATCGCACTGCCGTTGGTGGCGGCGTTGTGCAACCTGCGCTGGGTTGATTGCCGCTGGGTGCTGGGCATTGGCCTGGGCATGTTGGTGCTGTGCTGCGTGGGCAGTGCACACCTGACCTCGGCGTGGATCCGCGACGACTTCTATGGCCTGTACCTGCTGCAAATCTTCGGTCAGCCCATGGCCGTGCTGCCGCTGCTGATGCTGTCCACCGGCAGCATCCAACCGATGGATGGGCCGTTCGCCTCGGCCTGGTTCAACACCATCAAAGGCCTGGCCGCCGTGATCGCGACCGCCGTGCTGGATGTGCTGACCACTCGGCGCCTGCACTTCCACTCGAACATGTTGGTGGACGGCCTGGGCAACGCCCCACTGGCCGACGCCGATGCGCCGGGCCTTGCGCACCGCCTGCACGAACAGGCTGTGGTGCTCACGTCGTCGGATCTTTATTACGTCATGGCCGCCGTCGCGGTGGCGTTGATTCTGCTGATTTTCTGGATGCCGACGCGGATTTTTCCACCGCGCGCACCGACCTAGCCAAAAGGATTGCTCATGAAACGCAAAGACAAAATTGCCGTCTCCGTTATCGCGGTGTTCGCCGTGGGCGTGCTGGTATACCTGGTTGCGCCGGCCGTGCTGGGCAGCAAGCGCCAAACCACCAACGACGCCTTCGTCGCCGCCGACTTCACCCTGGTTGCGCCGCGTGTGGCGGGCTTCATCAAAGAAGTGCTGGTGGAAGACAACCAGCGGGTCAAGGCCGGCCAGTTGCTGGCGCTGATTGACGACCGCGATTTTCGCGCCGCCGCCCAGGCGGCTGACGCCGATACCCTCGTCGCCCAGGCCCAACTGAAAAACGCCACGGCCACCCTGGAGCGGCAAAGCTCGGTCATCGCCCAGGCCCAGGCCACCGTCGCGGCAGACCGCGCCGAAATGGCCTTTGCCGAGCACGAACTGAACCGCTACAACCACCTCGCGGGCGTAGGCGCGGGCACCGTGCAAAATGCTCAGCAAGCCAAGACGCGCATCGACCAAGCCACCGCACGCCTGGCCAATGCCACTGCCGTACTCGCGGCCGAACGCAAGCAGGTAGAGATCCTCACCGCCCAGCGTGATGCGGCCGAAGGCGGGCTCAAACGTGCCCAGGCGGCCTTGGAACTGGCCAGTTTTCAGCTGTCCTACACGCGCATTGTGGCGCCGGTGGACGGCATGGTCGGCGAGCGTGCCGTGCGCGTCGGTGCCTACGTGACGCCGGGCAGCAAGATCCTCGCCGTGGTGCCGTTGGCCGATGCCTACGTGGTGGCCAATTTCCAGGAAACCCAACTGTCCCACATGCACGCGGGCCAGGCGGTTCAGGTGCGTGTCGACAGCCTGGATGGCGAGCTGCTCAACGGCCATCTCGAAAGCCTGGCGCCAGCCACCGGGGTGACGTTCGCGTCGGTCAAACCGGATAACGCCACCGGCAATTTCACCAAGGTGGTGCAGCGCATTCCGGTGAAGATCGTGCTGGAGCCTGGCCAGGCCCACGCCGAGCGCCTGCGGGTCGGTATGTCGGTGGAAGCCAGCGTCGATACCCAGCCGGTGGCGAAAACCCGTGAGGTGGCCCAGCAATGAAATACATCGCCTGGCTCACCTTGAGCCTCGTCAGCCTGAGCGCCTGCACGGTCGGCCCGGATTTCCACACGCCGCAAAGCCCGCAAGTGACGCAATGGAGTGAACCCCAGGGTCGCCAGGCTGACAGCCATGCCACCAGCGACCCGCTGCAAGAGCGCTGGTGGGACGTGTTCCACGATGAGCAACTCTCAGCCCTCACGCGTCGCGCGCTCACCGACAACCTCGACCTGAAGCTGACCAGCAGCCGCCTGCAACAGAGCCGTGCCGTGCGCCAGGTGACCACCGCCGAGCGTTACCCCAACGTCAACGCCACCGGTGACTACCTGCGCCAGCGCAACAGCGCCAAGGGCTTGAGCGACCCGTCCGGCGAGAACGGCCGCTCGGCCTATAACCAGTGGGACATGGGCTTCTCTGCCGCATGGGAGCTGGACTTCTGGGGCCGGGTCAAACGCGAAACCGAAGCCGCCGACGCCACCCTGCAAGTGGCAGAGAATGACCGTCGCGCCGTGCTGCTGTCAGTGCTTGCCGAGACTGCCCAGGACTACATCCAGCTGCGCGGCGTGCAAAATACCCGCGCCGTCACCGAGCAGAACCTGGACGTCGCCCGCCACAGCCTCAAGCTCTCGCAACTGCGCCTGGCCGACGGCGTGGCCACCGATTTGGACGTTGCCGAAGCCGCCGCCCAAGTGGCGGCCATCGAAGCGCGTCTGCCGGATTTGCAGCAACGCCAGGACCAGTTGATCAACGCCCTGAGCCTGTTGATGGGCGAGCCGCCACAAGCCCTGCATGCGCAGTTGTCCAAGGACGCCGCCGTGCCACAAACCCAGCGCCAGGTCGCCATCGGCCTGCCTTCGGAGCTGGCCGAGCGTCGCCCGGATATCCGCCAGGCCGAAGCGCGGTTGCATGCCGCCACCGCCAACATCGGCGTGGCCAAGGGTGACTTCTACCCGCGCATCACGCTGTCCGGCAGCCTTGGCTCCCAGGCGATGCAGCTGTCGGACTTTGGCTCATGGGGCTCGCGCGCCTTTGCCTTCGGCCCGCAGTTCAGCCTGCCGCTGTTCAATGGCGGGCGCCTGCAGGGCATGTTGAACCTGCGCGAAGCCCAGCAGCAGGAAGCGGCGCTGGCCTACCAGCAAACCGTGTTGCGCGCCTGGCATGAGATCGACGACCAACTGACCCGCTACAACGCCAGCCAACTGCGCCGCGACAGCCTTGCCGAAGCCGTGCGCCAGAACCAGATCGCCCTGGCCACCGCGCAGCACCAATACGTGGAAGGCGTGGTGGATTTCGTCAACGTGCTCACCGTGCAAAGCGCGCTGCTGGCCACCCAGGAGCAGTGGGTGGAAAGCTCCACGGGTGTTTCGCTGGCGATGGTCGGGTTATACAAGGCGTTGGGTGGCGGCTGGGAATCGGTGTACCCACTGCAAACGGCTGCACGCTGATCTGCAAAGAGTTTTTGTCAGTCGCGAAATAAGGTGTAATGATAATTGCTCTCAATAATGTATCTGAGCTTTTCATGGACACCGCGACTGACGGCCAGCAACAGCTTCATCTCCTGTACCGCGACCATCACGGCTGGCTGCAAGGCTGGTTGCGCCAACGCCTGGGCGATCGCGAGCACGCTGCCGATGTGGCGCAGGACACGTTCCTGCGCCTGCTGGTGTCCGGGCGTTTTCCCGGCGACAAGGAAAGCCGCAGCTACCTGGCGCAGATCGCTCGCAACCTGGTGATCGACCAATGGCGGCGCTTGCGCATCGAACGCGCCTACCTGGAAAGCATCGCGCACTTACCGGAACCGGAATCACCGTCCCTGGAAACCCGTGCGCTGATCCTCGAAACCCTGATGCAGATCGATGCCATGCTCGACCGCATGCCCGACAACGTGCGCCGCGCATTCCTGCTGTCGCAGTTCGAAGGCCTGAGCTACGCGCAGATTGCCGAACGCCTGGGCGTCACCGTCAGCTCGGTGCAGAAGTACATGACCCGCGCCATTGTCGCCTGCTACCAGGTGGCCTACGCCGAATGAAACACGATGCGCCCATCGCCCCGGCCATTGTCGAGCAGGCCAGCGAGTGGCTGATGCTGCAATGGGGCGATGAACTGCGTGATGAACAGCGCGAAGCTTTCGCCCAATGGCAGGCCGCCGACCCGGAGCATCGCCGCGCTTGGCAGCGCCTTCAGCACTTGCAACACACCCTCAGTGGCGTGCCGGCCGACAGTGCCCGTGCCGTGCTGCGTGACACCCCGGATCCCCATCGCCGGGCGGCCCTCAAGTTGCTCGGCGTGTTGCTGGTGGCGGGCGGCAGCGGTTATCTGGTGCAGCGCAGCGAACCCTGGCAAGCGGCGTTTGCCGAGTACCACACCGCCACGGGCGAGATCCGTCAGTTCACCCTCAGCGACGGCACGCGCCTGGACCTCAACAGCGACAGTGCCGTGGACCTGCGTTTCAGCGCCAGTGAACGACGCATCCGCCTGATCCGTGGCGAGATCCTGCTGACCAGCGGCCACGACCCGTTGCGCCCGCTGATCGTCGAGACGCCGGCCGGCGATGTGCAGGCGCTGGGTACGCGTTTTTCCGTGCGTGAATTGCCTGACGGTAGCCGTGTCGATCTGTATGAAGGCCGCGTGCGCGTCACCCCGGCACAGGGCACCGCGGTGCAGATGAACGCGGGGGACAGCCTGTGGTTCAACCAACGCCAAAGCTCGGCGCTGCCTGCGGTCAACGCCAATGCCAGCAGTTGGACCGAGCACCGTCTGATCGCCGAGCGCCAGCCACTGGGCGAGTTTGTGACGCAACTGGGCCGTTATCGCCCCGGCGTGTTGCGCTGCGATCCCGCCGTGGCCGGCCTGCTGCTCACCGGCGTGTTTCCGCTGACGGACACCGACGCCATTCTCGCCGCCCTGGCGCATTCGCTGCCCATCCACATACACAGCGTCACGCGCTATTGGGTCACCCTCAAAGCGCGAGCCTGACCCCAACCCTACAAAAATAATGTTGCGGCGCCTTGTCGGTTTTCCGTGTTCGTCCGGGATACCTCTTGAAAGCCAATCAAGAAGCGATCTCACGGGGAGTCCTGCAATGCCGCACCACCCAATCCAACCCTTGGCCCGCGCCCTGCGCCGTGGCGTGTTAGTCAGCCTGCTGGCTGCTGTGCCGATGGTGCCGACCCAGGTTTACGCCGAACAAAGCGCTGAAGCGCTACGCACCTACAGCATTGCGGCGGGCAACCTCGACCAGGCGTTGAACCAGTTCGCCAGCGCCTCGGGCA
Organism: Pseudomonas sp. GW821-FHT05H12; assembly: GCF_059419385.1. Classification (NCBI taxonomy): domain Bacteria; kingdom Pseudomonadati; phylum Pseudomonadota; class Gammaproteobacteria; order Pseudomonadales; family Pseudomonadaceae; genus Pseudomonas; species Pseudomonas sp. GW821-FHT05H12. The sequence goes on from NZ_JBWKRS010000002.1 coordinate 6,061, forward strand.
TCTTGTTGTCGGTGGATGCAACACTCACCGAAGGCAAGCGCAGCGCTGGCCTGCAAGGGCGTTACGCCGTTGGGAGCGGCCTGGAGCGGTTGCTGGCGGGCACTGGCTTGGTGGCCGTGCAGTCGCCGGGCGGTTGGTCGGTGCAGGCACTGGTTGGTGACGGCCCGGTGCAGCTTGGCGCCACCCAGATCAGCGGCCAGCAAGCGCAGGAAAGCGCATGGGGGCCGGTGGATGGCATCGTCGCCACGCGCAGCGCCTCCGGTAGCAAGACGGATTCGGCACTGGTGGAAATTCCCCAGACCATCAACGTGATCAGCGCCGCCGAGATCAAGGCGCGTGGTGCCCAAAGTGTCACCCAGGCCTTGCTCTACACGCCGGGTATGACGGCGGGCGGCTTCTCCGACCGGGTCAAATTATTCGATGAACCGACCTCGCGTGGCTTCTCGCCCACGCCGCTGTACCTCGACGGCCTGCACCTGCCTTACGGCGGCGGCAGCACCGGTGGCGCGTTGCAGATCGAGCCGTACTCCCTGGAGCGCATCGAAGTGCTCAAAGGGCCCGCGTCGGTGTTGTACGGGCAGAACCAGCCAGGTGGCATCGTCAACATGGTCAGCAAGCGCCCCACCGAAACCCCGTTGCACCAGGTGGTGCTGGAAGCCGGCACCTATGAACACAAAAGCGCCGCCATCGACCTCGGCGGCCCGCTGGACGAGCAGGGGCAATTTCTCTACCGCCTCACCGGCCTCGCCAATGACGGGCAGGACGAGATCAACTATGTAAAGAACAAGCGCCAGTTCATTGCCCCCAGCTTCACCTGGCGGCCGAACGACGATACCCACCTGACCCTGTTCGCCCAGTACCAGAAAGACAAAGGCGTCCCCGAAGCCCAAGGCTTGCCCGCGTCCGGCACGTTGTGGAACAACCCCAACGGCAAGATCAAGCGCGACCTGTTTATCGGCGAGCCGGGCGTGAACCAGTACAACCGCGAGCAATACGTACTCGGCTACGAAGTGTCTCACCGCCTGAACGAGACTTGGACCCTCAAGCAAAACGCACGCTATGCCGAGGTCGACGACCGCTACACCGCGCCGTTGCACGGCTACGCCTTCGTCGCCAACCCGGTCACTGGCGTGCAGGACCAGCGCTACCTGCAGCGCTATGCCGTGGACTGGTCGCAGAACAACAAGGTGTTCGGCGTGGACAGCATTGCCCAGGCCGAATTTGATACCGGCGCACTGTCGCACACGATGATTTTTGGCCTGGATTACTACCATTCCGGCTCTTTGTTCCACGGCCTGTACGACCGCAACCCGCCGGTGATCGACCTGTTCAAGCCGGTCTATGGTCAGCGGATCAACTACGGCCAACCTTACCGCTGGGACCGTACCCTGAGCCAGACTGGCCTGTACGTGCAGGACCAGATCAAATGGGATAAGTGGGCGCTGGTCCTTGGTGGCCGCTATGACTGGGCCAGCGTGGTGAACAAGGAGCCAATCCAGGACACCCGTTTTGCCAGCAAGGACGAAGCCTTCACCGGGCGCGCAGGCTTGGTGTACCTGTTCGATAACGGCTTCGCGCCCTTTGTCAGCTATTCCGAATCCTTCCTGCCGTTGACCGGCACCAATGCCGACCACAAGCCGTTCGACCCATCGACCGGCAAGCAATATGAAGTGGGCGTGAAGTACCAACCACCGGGCCAGAAGAGTTTTGTGCAAGCGTCGGTTTACCAGCTCGACCAGGAAAACGTGCTCACCACCGAACCCGACGCCACCTTCAGTACCCAGAGCGGTGCCATGCGCTCACGGGGCGTGGAACTGGAAGCCAAGGCCGTCCTCAACGATGCTTGGGACATCATCGCCTCGGCGGCGCGCAACGACATCAAGTACACCAAGGACGAAGAGGGTCGCCAGGGCCGCCACCCGGCAGGCATCTCGCCGCTCACCGCCTCGATGTGGGTCAACTACACCGTGCTCGGCGACACCCCGCTGGCCGGCCTCGGCGCAGGCCTGGGTGTGCGCTACGCCCGCCAGAGCCTGGGTGATTACTATGCCGGTGCTTTCACGGTGCCGTCCTACAGCGTCTACGACGCCAGCCTGAGTTACGACCTGAGCCGCTCGCCGCTCAAACTCAAGGGCGTGAAACTGGCGCTGAACGTGCAGAACCTCACCAACAAGACCTATGTGTCGCAATGCACCAGCGACCTGGATTGCTACTACGGGGAAGGGCGCACCGCCGTATCAAGCCTGACCTACGACTGGTAACCGCAACCCCCTGTAGCAGCCCGGCTTGCCGGCGATGAGGCCACTGAGACCGCCATCGCCGGCAAGCCGGGTGCCTACGGGTTCTGCAAAAACACCACATACCCGCGAAACCACTCACTCTTCTTCAAATACCCCGGCTCCTCCCAAACCCCGCCCTGAATCAACCCGATCTTGAACGGCACCCCCAAGCGGTTCATCCGTGGCAAATACGCCGCGTAGTCCGGAATGCTGTGCCGCCCCTGATAAGTCTGCACCACCACCTCATCCACCACGCCTTTGAGCTGGGCGATGGCGGCGGGGTCGGCGTTGCTGCTCCAGTCCATCAGGCCGGTGATGCTCAGGCGCAGGTCGGCCGGCAGGCGTTGGCGCAGGTCGCGCAGGAAGTCGGCGTATTCGTGCAGGTATTGGGTGCGGGCGTCGAAGTCGATCTGGATGCCGACCACCGGGTTGCCCGCATCACGCCAGCGTTGCACCTGGCCGAGCAGTTGGGTGTAGACCCGCTCTGGCCAGTGCAGCGTGTGGGCGCGGTACACCACCCAGACCTCGCCACGGGTGAGGCGCGGCACGCTCATGCCTTGGGCGATAAGCTGCACGCCGCGCGCTGGCGCCCGGCGCGTTGAGTTGATTTGGCCCTGGAGGATGTACAGGGTGTTGGCCTGCTTGAGCACCGGCTGGGGCGTCACGCCGCTCCACAGCCAGAAGGCGTCATAGTCGCTGGCATCGACGGCGCCGAACGCCGGGCTTGCCAACAGGAGCAAGCCCAGCCACAGGTGCTTCACCAGTAGTACTGCAGCGATTTGCCCCACTGGGTGTCGGCGAAACCGCTCTTGAGCTGGCGGAACCAGGCTTTACGCACGGCCGGCTCTACATCAACGCCGCCGCAACTGTTGTAGCCGGCCGGCGCGTAGCAATTGATGGCGCGGAACAGCGCGTAGGCCTTATCGTTCTTCGACGCCTTGGCGTTGCCGATCACCTGCTTGTAGCCGTCGAGCCGCGAAAAGGTTTCGCCTTTGAACTGCGACGCGGTGCTGCCCAGGCTGCCCGCTGCACGGGCTTGTTCCAGTGGCATGCCGTCGAGGTTGTTGCGCAGGATGAACTCACCCAGGCAGTTCAGCGCCTGTGGGCTCTTGCCGTCGGCCTGCAAGGTGGCGGCGGTTTGCGCGATGCTCGGGCAGGCGTAGCCCGACTCGGCCTTGTCGCCGTTCCACTGGAACAGCTTCAAGGTCTGGCTGGCGCTGTAGATGTAACCCAGGCTGGTGCCCAACTTGTCCTCGGGGGCCGAGGCGGGCAGTTGCTTGAGGTCGTCGGCGAATGTCGCGTACTGGCCGCGCAGCAAGTCTTTATAGAGCAGCACGAACTGGGCGGTCTCGCGCTCTACCGGGTCGCTGGCCTTGGCGATCTGCTGGCGCAGCAGGTCGGGGCCTGCGATGTTGCGCAGCAGGATGTAACGCACCTGCTTGGCGCCTATCGGCGAGTCGGCGGCAAACACCTTGGCCAACTGGCCGCTGCGCTCGTAGTTCATCGCCAGGGCCAATTCCAGCTGGTCGCGTTGCAGTGGCAGTGTTGCCAGCGGCAGCAGTTGCAGCCACAAGGCCTCGGCGCCTTTCCAGTCTTGTTTGGCTTCCAGGGCCAGGGCGCGCAGGGTCTGCTGGCTGAAGGCGAAGTAATTCAGGCTCGACGGCACGTTCTGCGGCAACAGCTTGAGGGCGGCGTCGGGCTGCTGCTCGGTGTACAGCGCATTCACCGCCAACAGGTAGTCGTAAAGTTCCGGCTCGCTGGCAAACACCGCTTTTTGCTGCTCGATGTCTGCACGACTGAGGCTCGGTTGGTTGCCGCCGCGCATCACCATCAGGTCGCTGACCAGCTGGATCATCGGCGTCTTGACGGTCTCGCTGTTGACCATCAGCAGCTTGAGGTCTGCCTCTTCCACCAGCTCATCCACCGACACATTGCGCTGTGCATCGCTCGCCTGGGTCAATTGCCAGGCGAACGCGTCGGCCAGCTTGCTGTTGTCGTTGGCCAACCAGTACACCCGGCGCAACAGGCCCCGTGCGGAGGTGCTGTAGGTGCCCTGTGGATAAGCCTTCAGGTAGCTGTCGAAACCCTGCTCGGCCTCGGCCAGGGCGGACTTATCCACACGGTCCAGGTGCGGCATGCCGTCTTCGTCGTAGGCGTTGGCCTGAGCCTGATTAAGCGCAGTGCGCGCGGTCATGTACTGCGCGGCTTCCTTCAACCACGGCAACGCGCTTTTGCCGGCCGCCGCGAAGCCGCTGGACGCCTCGGCGAAACGGCCGCTGTAGAAGTCGGCGGCGGCTTGCAGGTAGTCGCGCAACACTTGGCCGTCGGCGGACTGGATCTGCTGCGGGTCCGCTACCACCGGGCCGTCCCAGTCGCAGGTGGTCAGCAGTTGCAGGCGGGCCTTGACCAGCAATTCGCGCTCCGGCGCAGGCATGTCGGCTTTGACCACCTGGCTGATGAACGCGGTGGCGCTGTCATCGTCGTTGCTGCGGCAGCGGCTGCCTTCGCCATTGAGGAAGGCTTCGCCGGCGGTTTTGTACTCGTCGCGCTTGATGCCCAGCGGGCCGAGCAAGGTATCGAGTTCAGCAGTGCGCGAATCGTCCGGGCCGTCGTCGGGCTCGGTGCTGTTGTCTGCATGGGGCGCCAGGCGGTACACCGGGAACGGCACCGGGCCGAAGCCTTGGGCCAGGTCATCGTCATTCAGGGCATTCGGCGTCAGGGGTGCGGATTTCTTATCGGCCAGCAACAAACGCAGGTTCACCCGGCTGTCATTGCCCGGGCTCAGGAAGGGCAGGTTGCTGCAGGTGTCCAGGCTGCTGCGCGACACCCGCCAATCCGGGTAGCACGAATCGTCGGAACTGGCCTGGGCCTGCAGGGAAGTGCCGGCCAGCAGGGCCAGCGCCAGGGGTGACAGAAAACCGATGCGCATGACGTGTCCTTGATCCTGAGTCCTTGGAGGGGCCGCAATCATAGCTTGATCCGACAGCCTCTTCGGTGAATGCCCACACAAAATGCTGATTTGTCCGATTTTTAGTAGTGGCAATTTAACCTTGCTGCCCTAGACTGCGGTCATCGTCAGGGAGGTCGATCGTATGAAGCCGTTACGTGGATGGGTGTTCGGATTTTCCTGCTGGATGGGCATTGCACCGTTGGCCCTGGCCCAGGACCCATTACTGGATCAGCCGGCCGCCGCCGCAGCCAGCGCCAGCAGCGAGGCCCGTGGCGTATTGCGCGCCCGCGACCAGGCGATGCTGGCCAGCGAGCTATCGGGGCGCATCGTCGAGCTGCCGTTCAGCGAGGGCGAATCGTTCAAGAAAGGCGACACCCTGGCTCGTTTTGACTGCTCGGCCTACCAGGCCCAGCTCAACGCTGCCCAAGCCGCCAGCCGTGGCGCCGGTGAAGAACTGGCCCACAACAAGCAATTGGCGGCGCTCAATTCCGTCGGGCGTTTTGAAGTGGCCCGTGCCGAAGCCAAGCTCACCGAAACCCAAGCCCAGTCCCAGGTGTATCAGGTGCAGGTCAAGCGCTGCAGCGTGCTGGCGCCGTATGACGGCCAGGTGGTACAGCGCAAGGTCCAGCGCTATGAGAGCGTATCGGCCGGCGCGCCATTGCTGGAAATCGTCGACAACCGCAGCCTGGAAATTCACCTGTTGGTGCCGTCAAGCTGGATGGCCAAACTCAAGCCCGGCCAGACCTTCAACTTCACCCCCGACGAAACTGGCCAGGCGTTCAGCGCCACGGTCAAGCGTCTCGGCGCGCGTATCGATGAGGGCAGCCAGACGCTGCTGCTAGTTGCCACCCTGCCCAATGCCACGGGCTTGATGGCCGGCATGAGCGGCACCGCGCACTTTGCCCAACAGCAATGAACGCACCGATCCCGGGCAACACCGAGCGGGTGTTCGCGCAGTTCCTCGACCTTGAGCGCCAGACCCGCGCCGCGCGCACCACTGAGCAACTGGCCTACAGCCTGGTCAACGATGGGCAGCCGCTGTTCGGCTATCGCCATGCCGCCTTGCTGATCGCCGGCAAGGTGCAGGCGGTGACGGCGGTGAGCAGTGTCGATCCGAACGCGCCGTTCGTGGCATTTGTCGAGCAGGCGGTGGCGCAGTTGCACGCCCAGGGTTTGGGCGAGATGGCGCGGGTGGTGCCCGCCGAGCCATTGAGTGCAGCGGTGCAGGCCGATTGGCAGAGCTTGTCGGCTGCCCATGTGTTCTGGTTGCCGTTGATCGACCCTCAAAACCAAGTGTTCGGCGGCCTGTGGTTGGCACGGGATACGCCGTGGAACCCGGCCGAGCAAGTATTGCTTTCGCAATTGGGCGGCACCTACAGCCATGCCTGGCATGCGCTGCAACCGCGCCGGCCGTGGCGCCTGCGCCTGACGCGCAAACGCCAGGTGCTGGTGGTGGTCGCGTTGCTGTTGATGCTGCTGATTCCGGTGCGCCAGTCGGTATTGGCGCCAGCCGAAGTGGTGCCGTTGGCGGGGCAAGTGGTGGCGGCCCCGCTGGATGGCGTGATCGCCGAGTTCCTGGTCAAGCCCAACCAGGCGGTGAAAACCGGCGACCTGCTGCTGCGCTTTGAAAGCACCACCCTCACCGCCCAGGCCGATGTGGCCGCGCGCGCCCTGGGCGTGGCGGAAGCCGAACTCAAGGCCAACGCCCAGCGCGCGTTCGCCGATGCCGAATCCAGCTCGCGCATCGACCTGCTGGCCGCTCGCGTCGAGCAAAAACGCGCCGAACGCGATTACGCCCGTGAGCTGCTCAAACGCAGCGAAGTGCGCGCTGAGCGCGACGGTATTGCGGTCTTTGCCGACGCCGAGCGTTGGACCGGCAAACCTGTGCAAACCGGTGAACGCTTGCTGCAGATCGCCGACCCCGGTCAGGCCGAGCTGCGCATCGAACTGGCCGTGGGCGATGCGATTGCCCTGGCGCCCAACGCCCAAATCGCGCTGTTTCTCGACAGCGACCCATTGCAACGCTACCTGGCCACCCTGCAACGCGCGGCCTACGAAGCGCAGCCCACGCCGGGCGGCCAATTGGCCTATCGCCTGGATGCGCAGTTCGATGCCGCGCCGCCGCGTATCGGCCTGCGCGGCACGGCGAAGATCTATGGTGAGCGCGCGCCGCTGGCGCTGTACCTGTTGCGCCGGCCGCTGGCGGGTCTACGCCAGAGCGTTGGCCTCTGATGAACCTGCCTCAACTGCGCGACGACCTGCAACTGTCCAGCAGTGGGCCGGCGTTGGATGGTTCGCCCCGCTGGACCCTGGCCGACCCGGTGCGCGGGCGCTATTTCAAATTGGGCGCTACGGCCATTCGCCTGCTGCGCCATTGGTCGCTGGGTGATCCGGACAAAGTCTTGCAAGCCGCCAACCGCGAGCCGGGCTTGCCGCTGGGCGATTCCGAGGTGGAAGAGCTGCTGGGTTTCTTGCGCGCCCACGACCTGATCGCCGCTCTCGACCCGGAACAACGCGCCAGCTACCTCTATAAAGCCGCCGCTCAGAAGCAAAGCCTGTGGCAGGTGTTGCTGCACCAGTACCTGTTTTTCCGCATCCCGCTGTGGCGGCCGGATGCATTTCTCAATCGTGCCTGGCCATGGCTGGCGCGCTTCGGCCCGGGGTTGTTGCGCTACGGTTTGCCCATTGTGCTGGGCCTGGGCATATTTTTGGTTGCGCGCGATTGGCAGCGCTTCCTGGCGACGTTCCCGCATCTGTTCAGCCTGGGCGGCGCCCTCGCATTTGGTGTGGCGCTGTTCTTTGCCAAGTTATGCCATGAGTTCGGCCACGCGTTTATGGCCAAGCGCGCCGGTTGTCGCGTGCAGAGCATGGGCGTGGCGTTCATGGTGTTGCTGCCGATGTTCTACACCGACGTGAGTGACGCCTGGCGGGTCAATGATCGCCGGGCACGGTTGATGATCGGTGCCGGTGGCGTGATGGCTGAACTGCTGCTGGCGTGTGTGGCATTGCTGGCCTGGTCACTGTTGCCGGACGGTCCGGCGCGCACCGCCGCATTCATGCTGGCCAGCGCCACGTGGTTGACGACGCTGGCGATCAACCTCAACCCGTTCATGCGCTTTGATGGTTACTTTTTGATCAGCGACTTATGGGGCGTCGACAATTTGCAAGGCCGCGCCTTTGCCCTGTGCCGCTGGCGCCTGCGCGAGGCGCTGTTCGGCTACGGCGAGCCGGCGCCGGAGCCGTGGTCGCCGGTGATGCAACGGCGGTTGCTGTGGTGGGGCTACCTGTCGTGGCTGTGGCGGGCGGCGTTGTTCCTGGGGATTGCGCTGGCGGTGTATCACCTGTTCTTCAAGCTGCTGGGGATCTTCCTGATGCTGGTGGAGCTGGTGTGGTTCATCTTCCTGCCGATTTGCAAGGAGTGGCGCGAATGGTGGGGCCGTCGCAGCCAGGCCCACGCGCCCCGCGTGCTGCTCAGCGGCCTGGGCCTGGCGTTGATCGTGCTGGTGCTGGTGGTGCCGTGGCGCAGTGGGGTGGAGTTGCCCGCCATGCTTGAAGCCGGGCGGGCCAGCGCGTTGCATGCGCCGGTGGCGGCGCGGGTCAAGCAATTGCGCGTGGTGGATGGCCAAGTGGTGACCCAGGGCCAGGTGCTGGTGGAGCTGGAGTCGCCGGACCTGGACGCCCGGCAAAGCATCGTGCGCCGTGAAGTGGAGATTTTGCAGCTGCAAATGCGCCGCCAGGCCGGGCGCAGCGAAACGGCGGCAGACGCCGGCATCAACGATCAACGCCTGTCACAGGCCCTCGCCGAATACCGTGGGTTGGCTGCCCAGCGTGAGCGTCTGCTGTTGCGCGCCCCCCACGCGGGCACCGTGCGCGATGTGTTGCCGCAATTGAGCGTGGGTCGCTGGCTGTCGCCCAAAGACGTGCTGGCGCGAGTGGTGGAAGACGGCGCGCGCCTGCGCGGTTACCTGGCTGAAGCCGAACTGTGGCGGGTTGCGTCGGGGTCGACCGGGCGATTTATCGCTGATGACCCGATGCACGCCGCCATCGCCGTGGAGCTGACCGATATCGACGCCAACGGCGTGGCGTATCTGGACCAGGAGGCACTGACGTCCGATCACCACGGGCCGATTGCCGTGCGCCGCGATGAAAACCAGCGTCCGGAGCCGGTGCAGGCCCAGTACGGCGCGCGGTTGAAAAGTGTGCAAACGATCGAAACTCCACACCAACCGTTGCGCGGCGTGGTGGTGCTGCAAGGGCGCAGCGAGTCAGTGCTGGGCGTGGCCTGGCGACGGGCAGCGGCGTTGGGCGTTCGGGAAAGCGGGTTCTGACAGGAGTTGAACGCGATGATGAACAAGGAGGGCGCGTTGGCGCTGGGGCTGGAAATGCGCCCTTCACGGGCGGGTGATCAGCCGTTTTTGCACAGTTTGTACCGTTCGGCGCGGGCGGATTTGCAGTGGATTGATGGCGAGCAGGGGCTGGTGGAAGAGGTGATCAGCCAGCAGTTCCAGGTTCAGGAAACCGGCATGGACACGCATTTTCCTGGCGCCCTGCATTACGTGATCGAAAAGCTCGGCACGCCCATCGGCGCCTTGAGCGCGGACTTCGGGCCCAATGAAATTCGCGTGCTGTATTTGGCGTTTATCCCTGCGGCACGTGGCCAGGGGTTTGGCCGTGCGGTGCTCAAAGGGGTGCAGCAAGCGGCCACGCAGGTGTTCTGCCCGGTGGCCACGGTGGTGTGGGCCAGCAACCCCCAGGCGCGCCAGCATTACCTGGCGCTGGGGTTTCGGGTGGAGGAAGAGACACCCGCCGCGCAGCGGTTGGTGTGGTACCCGTCTCAGTTGAACACAATGCAGAAGTAGCCCCGCTCGCTGTCACGGCCCATGGCGGGCTCCCGGGACACAAACACCTGTTCCAGGGTGGCGCCGGGCAGCGGCAAGCGGCATAAGCCATCGACGAAGTCCGTCGGGCCGAGGCTGTTGAGTTGCACACTGAACGCTGCACGAGTGGCGCCGGGCATAGTGGCGTCTGGCGTTTCGCGCAGGCTCTGCACCTGGATCGGCAGCGCCGAGCCGTCCGGCAGGTACAGCACGCTGGTGCGCGCGAGCAAGGGTCGAAAGTGTTCGAGGGTGACCAGGTTCAGCATAGGAAGGCTCCACGTCAGAGGTGCCGAGGCCCGCGAGCCTCGGCCAAGGCAGTGCGTCAGCCGCGTGACGGAAAGATGCCGCTCAGGGCAATACTGAAATTGATCGCCAGGAAGGGGTTCATGGTCGCCATGGGTTGGCCCTGGCCGGCCGGGCCGATGGTCGGGCTGGTCACCGTGGTGGTCACCCCCTGGAGGGGCACCGGGTTGGCGCCCTGTTGGTCCGAGTAGATCGACGCGCTGCCTGGTCCGCCGCCGGAGGCGCCAATGAATGAGTTGGTGGCGGTGGGTGTTGTCACTGGGTTGCTGGTCAGGCTCGTCAGTTGGATCGCCGTGGTGGCGGTGATCGCGGTGGCGGTGTGGGTATGGGCCGGCAGGTTGACCAGCGTGGCCGTCACGGATTCAGTGCCGGAAAATTCGCCGATGACGCGCGTGGTCAGGCCCGCGCCGCTGCCTTGGCCGACGGGCAGCCGGCCTTGCAGGTCTGGCAACTTGAAGGTCTGCACGCCATCGCCGCCGTAGGTGGTAGTGATCAGGGCGAACAATGCCTGGTTCTGGTTGATGGAGAGGGTCTGGCCGGCGCACAAGGCCCAGCCTTGTGGGGCAAAGTTAAACGCAAAGGGTTGAATGGTGCCGATGAATACTTCCATGAATCGCTCATCCTTGTATGGGCTATACGGGGTGTGACGCCAATCGATCTGGTGTCATCGCAGAGCGTAGACGCAGCTGTTGCGCGCCGCCTGTCGGCAGCGAAACAGCGAGCGAAACCGGGGCTTTTGTCCTAGAGTGGCGCTTGTTTGCACGTGTGCAGGTTTTGCCCGGCCAGCGGGCAGTTTCAGGGGAATTGAGGTGCGACGGTCTGTGGTAGAACAAGACGACAAGGTTGGGGTATTTCCCGCAGTCAATCGCCTCGAAGGCGCCTGGGAAGGTGCCGGTTGGCTCAGCCGTTTATGGTGGGTGCCGATCCTGGCGCTGGCCATGGGCGTGCGCTTTTATTGCCTGACCGCCTCGGCGATCTGGGGCGACGAAGGCTCCAGCCTGCTGCTCAGCGAATACGCGATGGCCGACCTGTGGTTTCACGCGGCCCATGACGTACACCCGCCGTTGTATTTTTTCATGCTGCGGGGATGGATCGAGCTGTTCGGTGACAGCATCTGGTCGATTCGCGGCATGAGCGCCCTTCCCGGCGTGGTCGCGGTGGGCCTGGGTATCTGGCTGACGCGGCAGGTGTCCACTCGTCGCGCCGCTGTGCTGGCCGGAGTGCTGCTGGCGTTATTTCCTACCGCCGTACGCTACAGCCAGGAAGTGCGCATGTACTCGCTGCTGGCTGTGTGGCTTTTGGGGGCGACGCTGGCATTGGTCTACTGGATTCGCCAGCCTCAGCGCACGCGCTACCTGGCGGCCTACGTGCTGCTGATGACGGCCGGCTTTTACACCCATTACTTCACCGCGCTGTGTGTGCTGGTGCACTGGGCTTACCTGGGGGGGTTGTGCCGCGGCCAGCCGGCTGGCCAACGCCTCATCCTGCGCCCGTCCTGGTGGTGCGCCAACGCTGTGATCGTCGCGCTGTACTTGCCGTGGCTGCCGAACTTGCTGGACCTGATCCAGCACGTCGAACAGCTCAAGGTTGGCGGTGATATTGGCTGGGAAGACCCGGTCACGTTGATCTCCGTACCGTCGATGATCTGGCAGTTCATGCTTCAGGACGAAGGCATCGGGTTCTGGAAACCGCTGTTCTGGTTGTTCCCGCTGCTGCTGATCGCCGTGGTCGGTGTCACCGCCTGGCGAGACCGTGAACACCAACGGCCCGCCTGTCTGCTGGCGTTGTTCTTCCTGCTGCCGTTGCTGCTGGTGTACGGCGTGTCTTTTATCTCGCCGGTGTTTATCGAGCGCTACCTCACCGTGTATGCGCTGGGCTTGCCGATCCTGGTCGCGCTGGCCATCGACCGTTTGCCCGCACGCCGGTCTTGGTTGGGGGCCGCGCTGTTTGTGTTGTTCGTGGGTGTGGAACTCCTCGGGTTGAAGAACAACTTCACCGTTGACGAGCATGACCAGTTCAACGTGCCGGTGGAGTTCGTCAACCGTAATTACCAGGAAGATGACCGCATCGTCCTCAGCGACATGATGTGGTACCTCAGCTACGTCTATTACGACCAGACCGACGCCCAATTGCAGCTCTACACGCCGCCCAAACCCGATGGCACCCCGACCCGGCCGAATGCCTATGGCTTCGGCACCCTGGTGGACCAGGATGGTGGGCGCATTTACCTCGACCGTTTGTCGGCATTACCCGCCGATACCCGGCGCGTGTGGTTGATCAGCAGTACCGACATACCGGACGATTTCGCGCCGATTCCCGACGGCTGGAAACAACTTTTGCAGCAGGACGGCGGCGGGGCGCGGGCGCGGTTGTTTGTGCTGTGCCGCGGGCCAGAGCCCTCGCAGCCCGAGGGCTGCCGTTAATATCCATTCGGTATTAGGGGAATACCAAAATAGTGGCAATTGACCACTAGTTGATCGCGCAATCCTGAACTACTCTACGGCCACAAATGGATTTTTGTCTGACAAAGTGGTGAAGGGATTGCAGTATCACTTTATCTCCGGATTGCCCCGTTCAGGGTCCACCCTGCTCTCGGCGATTTTGCTGCAGAACCCGCGTTTTCACGCGGGCATGAGCAGCCCCGTAGGGACCTTGTTCAACGGTGTGTTGGCGCAGTGCAGCGCTGGCAGCGAGTTTGGCGCGGTGATTGACGCCAATACCCGTCGCCGCCTGTTGCGCGGCCTGTTCGATTCCTACTACGCCGACAAGGTCTCCACGCCGCTGGTGTTCGACACCAACCGCCAGTGGTGCGCGCGCATGCCCGCGCTGCATGACCTGTTTCCCCAATCCAAAGTCATTGCCTGCGTGCGCAACGTCGCCTGGATCATGGACAGCCTGGAACGGCTATACCGCGCCAATCCTTTCGAAAACACCAAGCTGTTTGGCGACGATGTCGAGCGCAACACGGTGTACAGCCGCTGTGAAACCCTGGCGCAGCGCAACCGGTTGGTGGGCTTCTCGTGGGCGGCACTCAAGGAAGCCTATTACGGCGAACACGCCGACTCATTGCTGATCGTCGATTACGACCTGCTCAGTCAGGCCCCGGAGCGGGTACTGCGGCTGGTGTACGACTTTATCGGCGAGCCGTGGTTTGAGCATGACTTCGACAACCTCGTCTACGACGCGCCCGAGTTTGACCAGGCGCTGGGTGTGTCCGGCTTGCACAAGGTCCAGCCCAAGGTGCGCCTGCAGGCGCGGCGCACGATTTTGCCGCCGGACCTGTTCCAGCAGTACACCGAGTTGTCGTTTTGGCAGGACGGTTCAGCCAGTGCCGCCAATGTGATTCGTATGAAGGCCAACGCCGCGATCAATTGATCGCGGCGTTTTTATTTTCTCTCAAAGAACGTTCGACGCCGGGTGAGCAGCATGTGGTGGAGCAATCGCAAGTCGCGGGTTAGCGAAGTAACACGGGCGCGGGTCTCGCCCATGATCATGCCCCTTGAACCGCGCATGCTGTTCGATGGCGCCGTCGCCGCCACCGTGGCCGACGTGGCGCAGCCCGACAGCCACCCCACCGCTGACGCGGCCAAGGCGCCGACCGGCGACCACCCGGTCGCAAGCAAGGACACCCATGGCCAGGCCGATGCGCCAGCCGCTGCACCCGTGGCGGTGCCGGGGCAAACCGTGGTGTTTGTCGACGCCCGGGTAAAAGACTCCGCCATCTTGCTGCAGGGCGTGGCGCCCGGAACCCAGGTGGTACAGCTGGACGGCAGCAAGGACGGCCTGCAGCAAATCGCTGATTACCTCGATACGCATCAGGGCGTCAGCTCGGTGCAAATCATCGCCCACGGCAACGCGGGCGATCTGTGGCTCGGCACCACGTACTTGTCGGCGGATAACGTGGCTGCCCGCAGCGCGGTGCTGGGGCAAATCGGCAAGGACATGAATGTCGGCGGCGACATCCTGATCTACGGCTGCTACACCGCCGAAGGCGAGCGCGGGCTGAATTTCGTTGACTCCCTGGCGCAACTGACCGGTCGTGACGTGGCGGCGTCGACCAACCGCACCGGCGTGGGCGGTGACTGGGACCTGGAGATCGCCACCGGCACCATCGAAAGCGCCAACGTGCTGTCGACCAAAGCCATGAACGACTACCAGTGGGGTCTGGCCACGTGGACCGCGACCAACAACGCGAACACCGGGGTGGGCTCGCTGCGCGCGGCTCTGGCTTCGGCGCAGAACGGCGATATTGTGACGTTCAGCAGCAGTATGACGGTGCAGCTCACCTCTGAATTGCTGATCAACAAGAACATCACCGTGGACGGTGACCTGAATAACGACGGCGTCGCTGACGTTACCCTCGATGGTCAATACAAGACGCGGGTGGTGGAAATCACCTCCGGCAGTACGGTGACGCTGGACGGTCTGGTCATCACTCGTGGTCTGGTTTCCGGCAATGGCGGCAATGGCGGCTACGGGGCAACCGGCGCCATGGGCGGCGGGATTTTCAACGCCGGTATCCTGACCTTGAATAATGTTTCAGTCACCGGCAACGCAGCGGCGGGCGGCGGCGGTGGCGGCGGTGTCACGGGCGCCAACTACGGCGGCGGTGGCGGCGGTGGTGGCGGCCTGGGCGGTCAGGGCGGCGGGCACGGCGGGACCGCCGGGCCGGGCACCGGCACGCTGGGCGGGCAGGCTGGCAGCGGTGGCGCCGGCGGCTATGGCGGCGGCTATGACGCGACGCACATGGGCGGGCGCGGCGGTTCCACAACCGGCGGGGCCGGCGGGGTGGGCGTGTCTTATTACAGCAACGGCGGCAATGGCGGTACGGCCAGCAACGGCACTATTTCCATCGGCGGCGGCGGCGGCGGGTCCGGTTGGGACAAGGTCGGCGGCGTCGGCGGCAATGCGGCCGGCGGCATTTACAACGCCTCGACCGGCACCCTGAAAATCATCGGCACCTCGGTCATCAGCAATAACATCGGCGCAGGTGGTGGCGGCGGCGGCGGCAGCGGCCAGGGCAGCAACAACCTGAACGGCGGCGACGGCGGGCGCGGTGTCGGCGCAATCTGGAACCAGGGCGGCACAGTGCTGATTACGTCGTCCAACTTCAGTGCCATCAGCGGCAACGCGGCCGGCAGTGGCTCGGGCGGTGCAGAGTTGGGCGGCGGCGTGACGGGGAGTGTTCCGTTGGCGTTCGCGGCGATCTACAACAACGGCGGCACGCTCAACACTGCCTATGTGGAGCCTCCGACCGCGACTATCGTGATGGCCGACACGGCCCTGAAAATCGGCGAAACCTCGCTGGTGACCATCACCTTCAGCCGGGCAGTCACCGGGTTTACCAACGCCGACCTGACCATCGCCAACGGCACGCTGACATCGGTCAGCAGCAGCGACGGCGGCCTGACCTGGACCGCGACTTTCACGCCTACCAACAACATTACCGACAGCACCAACCTGATCACCCTCGATAACACCGGGGTGACCGCCATCAGCGACGGCGTGGCGGGCGTCGGCACGACCAGTTCGGTCAATTACGCGATCGACACCGCACGGCCGACCGTGACTATCGTGATGTCCGACACGGCGTTGAAGATCGGCGATACCTCGGTGGTGACCTTTACCTTCAGCGAGGCGGTGACCGGCTTCACTAACGCCGACCTGACCATCGCCAATGGCACGCTGAGCGCAGTGAGTAGCAGCGACGGCGGTATCACCTGGACCGGAACGTTCACCCCGACGGCCAGCATCACTGACACCACCAACCTGATCTCCCTGGACAACACCGGTATCGCTGACCTGGCCGGCAACGCCGGCAGCGGCACGACTGATTCGGCCAATTACGTGATCGATACCGTGCGGCCGACCGCGTCCATTGTGGTTGCCGACACCAGTCTGGCGGCGGGTGAAACGTCGCTGGTGACCATCACCTTCAGCGAAGCGGTCAGCGGCTTCACCACCGCCGACATGACAGTGGCCAACGGCACCCTGACCGGCCTGAGCAGCAGCGACGGCGGCATCACCTGGACCGCCACGCTGACGCCGACCAGCAACATTACCGACACCACCAACCTGGTCACCCTGGACAACACCGGGGTCGTCGATCTGGCCGGCAACGCCGGCAGTGGCACCACCAATTCCAACAATTACGCGATCGACACTGCGCGGCCGACCGCAACCATCGTGGTGGCGGACAACGCGCTGAAAATCGGCGAAACCTCACTGGTGACCATCACCTTCAGCGAAGCGGTGACCGGTTTCACCAACGCCGATCTAACGATTGCCAACGGTACGTTGACGGCGGTGAGCAGCAGCGACGGCGGCATTACCTGGACGGCGACGTTAACGCCGACCGCCAGCATCACCGACGCGACCAACCTGATCACGCTGAACAATACCGGCATCGCAGATCTGAACGGCAATGCCGGCAGTGGCACTACCGACTCCAACAACTACGCCATCGATACCGTGCGCCCGACCGCGACCATCGTGGTGGCCGACAATAACCTGCGGATCGGTGAAACCTCACTGGTGACCATCACCTTCAGCGAAGCGGTCAGCGGTTTCACCAACGCCGACCTGACGGTCGCCAACGGCACGTTGAGCGCGGTCAGCAGCAGTGATGGCGGCATCACCTGGACCGCGACGTTCACCCCGAGCGCCAGCGTCACCGATACCACCAACCTGATTTCCCTGGACAACACCGGCATCGTCGACCTGTCGGGCAACGCCGGCAGCGGCACCACCGACTCCAACAACTACGCCATCGATACGGTGCGGCCAACCGCGACCATTGTGGTCGCCGACAGCAACCTCACGGTCGGTGAAACCTCGCTGGTGACCATCACCTTCAGCGAAGCGGTGAGCGGCTTCACCAACGCCGACCTGATAATTGCCAACGGTACGCTGACCGCCGTGAGCAGCAGCGACGGTGGCATCACCTGGACGGCGACCTTCACCCCGAACGTGGGCGTCAACGACGCGAGCAACCTGATCGTGCTGGCCAATACCGGCATCGCGGATCTTGCGGGCAACGCCGGCAGCGGCACGACCAACTCCAACAACTACACCATCGACACCGTGGCACCGACCGCAACCATCATCATTGCCGACAATGCGCTGAAAATCGGCGAAACCTCGCTGGTGACCATCACCTTCAGCGAGGCGGTGACCGGTTTCACCAACGCTGACCTGACCATTGCCAACGGTACGTTGAGCGCGATCAGCAGCAGCGACGGCGGCATCACCTGGACGGCGACCTTTACGCCGACCACCAACATCACCGACGCCACCAACCTGATCACGCTGGACAACAGCGGCGTGCAGAACCTGAGCGGAAACGCCGGCAGCGGCACCACCGACTCGAACAATTATTCAATCGATACCGTGCGCCCGACCGCCACCATTGTGGTCGCCGATACGGCGCTCGGCGTCGGCCAGACCAGTCTGGTGACCATCACCTTCAGTGAAGCGGTGACCGGTTTCACCAATGCCGACCTGACGGTCGCCAACGGCACACTGAGTGCTGTGAGCAGCAGTGATGGCGGGATCACCTGGACGGCCACCTATACACCGGCCGCAGGTATCACCGATACCACCAACCTGATCACGCTGGACAACACCGGCATCACGGACCTTGCGGGTAACGCAGGCAGCGGGACTACCGACTCCAACACCTATGCCGTCGACAGCCAGCGCCCGACCGCGACCATCGTCATGAGTGATTCCAACCTGCGACCAGGTGAAACCTCGCTGGTGACCATCACGTTCAGCGAAGCTGTGACCGGTTTCGACAACGCTGACCTGAGCATCGCCAATGGCACGCTGAGCAACGTCAGCAGCAGCGACGGCGGCGTCACCTGGACGGCTACATTCACGCCGAACATCGGGGTTACCGACCTCACTAACCTGATTGTGCTGAACAACACCGGTATTTCCGACCTGGCTGGCAACACCGGCACCGGAACTACCAGCTCGGCAAATTACCAGGTGCAAACTGCGGTGCCGACCGCGACCATTGTCATCGCCGACACCTCGCTCAAGGCCGGGGAAACTTCCTCTGTCACCATCACGTTCAGCGAAGCGGTGAGCGGCTTCACCAACGCCGACTTGAGCATCGCCAATGGCACATTGAGCGCTGTGAGCAGCAGCGACGGTGGCATCACCTGGACCGCCACTTTCACGCCTGGCAGCAATGTCACCGACGCCACCAATCTCATCACCCTGAATAACAGCGGCGTGACGAATGGCTCGGGCAACGCGGGCGTGGGGGTCACCGATTCCAATAACTTCAGCATTGACACCCAACTCCCGACCGCAACCATTACCATGGCCAACAACCACCTTGGTATTGGCCAGACGACGACCGTTACCATCGCTTTCAGTGAAGTGGTGAGCGGTTTTGACCTGTCTGACCTGAGTGTCGCCAACGGTGTGTTGTCCAACTTGATGAGCGCCGACGGTGGCAAAACCTGGACCGCAACCCTGACGCCGACCGCGGCGGTTACCGACGCCACCAACCTGATCGTGCTGGATACCAGCCAGGTAAATGACATGGCGGGCAACGCAGGGGCCAGCATTGCCATATCCAACAACTATGGCGTGGATGGCGACCGGCCCACCGCGACCATCTCGGTCTCCAACCCGAACCTGACCGTGGGCCAGACCAGCACCGTGACCTTCACCTTCAGCGAGAAAGTCACCGGCTTTGATTTGTCGGACCTGAGCGTGGCCAATGGCGTGTTGTCCAACCTGGCCAGCAGCGACGGCGGCAAGACCTGGACAGCCACCCTGACGCCGACGGCGAATATCACCGACCCGAGCAACTTCATCACCCTCGACACCAGCCTGGTCACCGACTTGTCGGGGAACGCCGGCAGCGGGTACGCCAACTCCAACAACTATGGGATCAACACCATCGCACTGACGGGCGACCCGTTGTTCCGCACCACCGACCCCGCCCCACCACAAGGTGCGCCCGACGCGCCGTTGCAGCCGATCATCTATGGCCAGCCGACCGGCAACCTGGGTTCACCCCTCGGCTTCCCGCCGTTGTTCGAGCAGCGTGAATTGGGCGGCGGGTTGCCTCCGGTGGGCAGTATTTTCATCAACCACGGTGCATTGGCTCCCAGTTTCATCGCCCAGGTGTTCAACACCGACGGCGGCGGGGATGGCGCCGGCAAGGGCTTCCTTGGTTTTGGTGGCGGGGATGGCGGGATCTTCGGGGCCAGTACCCTGTCGACCCTGTTCATCCGCGACAGCGCTGATGACAGCGGCTTCAAGGCGTTCGAGAGCAAATCGATCAAGGGTGTGAGCGACCCGGCTCACGGAATGCGCAGCGTGGTTGGCGCGCCAACCCTTGGTCAGCAATTGCAGCAGATCAAGGACACGGAACAACGCCAGGTGGTTGACCTGGCGCATGCACTGCAACAGGTCGGCATCAGCGAAATGCAGGCCTGAACACACTTAACTCAAGGCGCAGTAACAGGGGCAGAACAAGGATGAAGACAGGTCATAAGGTGTTCGGCATCAGCTTGCTGGTGCTGGCGATCAGTGGTTGTGCGGTCACCAGCGAGCCGATTGAACGCAGTGTCAGTGAGCAGCGAGCCCGCAGCGACCTGCAAGGCATGTACAAGGATCAAGAGCCGCTGAACGGCCCGCTGACGCTGCACCAGGCCATGGCTCGCGCGGTGAAGTACAACCTCGAAGGCCGCCTGAAAGTCATGGAGGAAGCGCTGGCCAAGCGTCAATCGGACCTCTCCAGTTTCGACATGCTGCCGCGCATGGCGCTGTCGGCAGGCTACGCCGGGCGCAACAATACCAACGCCTCCAGCAGCCAGAGCGTGCTCACCGGCACCCAATCCCTGGAACCGTCGACCTCTCAGGACCGCGACCGTCGCGTGGCGGACCTGACCATGGTGTGGAACGTGCTCGACTTCGGCGTCAGCTACATCAGTGCCAAGCAGCAAGGCGACCAGCGCCTGATCATTCAGGAGCGCCGGCGCAAGGTGATCAATACCATCGTGCAGGACGTGCGCTCCGCCTACTGGCGTGCCGTGGCGGCCGAGCGTTTGCTGACCCAGATCGACAGCCTGATGGCGCGGGTCGACCAGGCCCAGAGCAACAGCCAAAGCATGAGCGAGCAACGCATCGGCGATCCGGTGCAAGCCCTGGGCTACCAGCGCTCGCTGATCGAAGCCACGCGCCAATTGCAGGAGCAGCGCCGTGCGTTGTCCCTGGCCAAGACCGAATTGGCCACCTTGATCAACCTGCCAATGGGCACCGACCTCAAGCTGGCTACGCCTGACGATTACAACGTACCTCAACTCAAGGTCAACCTGGCCAGCCTGGAACAGGAAGCCCTGGCCAACCGCCCCGAGTTGCGTGAGCAGGACTACCAGACCCGCATCAGCGCTGCCGAAACGCGCAAGGCCATGCTGCGCCTGCTACCGGGCCTGGAATTTTCGGCCGGTGGGCATTACGACAGCAACTCGTTCCTGGTGGACAACCGCTGGGCCGACTACGGCGCCAAGGTCACCTGGAACCTGTTCAACGTGATCTCTGCACCGGCGGCCATCGATGTCGCCAAGGCCGGTGAAGAAGTCGCCACCGCACGGCGCCAGGCGATGTCCATTGCGGTGCTGGCGCAGGTCTACGTGGCCAACGCCAACTATCAGGACGCGGTGCGCCAGTTCAAGACCAACGACCAGTTGGCCAATATCGACGGGCAAATCCTCACGCAACTGCGCAACCGCCACGAAGCGGCAGGCCTGGGCGAGCTGGACCTGATCCAGGGCGAGCTCAATACCCTGCAAGCCGACCTGCGCCGAGACCTGGCCTACGCTGACCTGCGTAACGCCTATGGCCAGATCTTCGCCAGCGCCGGCCTCGACCCGCTGCCGGAACAGCTGGACTCGGACCGCGTGCAGACCATCGCCACGGCGCTCGCCAGCCGAGAATCGGCGTGGGCCGCTGGCAACATCGCAACGCCGGCGCCGCGTCCCGTTGCCCAGTAACCTGGTGGCGCCGACGGCGAGCATCAGCCGCCGTCAGCGCGAGGCGCGCAATGGGCATCGCGGTGTGGCGATCCTGCTCACCGGGTTGCCCGCGTCCGGCAAATCCACCCTGGCCCAGGGGCTGCAAGCCGCCTTGTTCGAACAAGGCCGGCACAGCATCGTGCTCGACGGCGACACCCTGCGCGGCGGCCTTAACAAAGACCTCGGCTTTGCCGACAGCGACCGCCTGGAAAACATCCGCCGCGCCAGTGAACTCGCGGCGTTGCTGGTGGAAAACGGGCAAATCGTGATCCTGGCGATGATCGCGCCGTTGGTGGAGTTGCGCGCGGTTTTTGCCGAGCGCCTGGGTGCCGACTATCGGGAAGTCTGGTGCAGCGCCTCGTTGGCGGTGTGCGAGGGGCGTGACCCCAAAGGTCACTACGCCCGCGCCCGCAAAGGCGAATTGCCCGGGTTTACCGGCATTGGCTCACCCTACGAACCGCCCCCGCACGCCTCGCTGGAACTGGACACCGGTGTGCTCTCGGCACAGCAATGCGTCGAGCGGTTGCTGAGCTGGTTGGCGCCTGGACTAGACTCTGGGGAGCCGTCTTTCTAGGAGCCTCCCATGGAATCGCCTGTGCACAGCTTGCCGTCTCTGTTCAAGCAGCTTGGGCTGCCGGATGACCCGGTAAGTATCGAGAAGTTTGTGGCAGTGCATTCGCCGCTCAAGCCTGAGTTGCATCTGGCAGATGCGTTTTTCTGGACGGAGAACCAGAAGAAGTTTTTGCGTAATGAAATTCTGGAAGATGCGGATTGGGCCGAGGTGGTGGACGAGCTGAATCTTCTGCTGCACAGCGGGAGAGGGGTGCAAAAAACTTAGCGAATACGCAGAAAGTTGAAAAAATCTGGTGTTGGTTGAAAAAATCTGGGCTTTAATCGCGCAAGTGAACTTTTTCTGAGGTTGCGCGATGTCTCTGGTTGGTTACGCCCATCTTCATCAATTGCTCGGGTTAAAAGCGACTGCTCCTGCTCGTGCCGCGATGATCAAGCCCGTTACGCGGATCTCGATGATTGGTGACTGTCTGGCGGTTCCTCATACCGTTGCGCCTTCAGCCGACGCGATACTCGACCACATTCTTTTCGCACTCAAACATGAAGGCATCAACCTCGGCATCCTGGCTCAGGCGCTCGAGGCGGTTAGCCCGGGCCAACTGTTGCAAGAGCTGGAAAAAGCCCCCAACGGCGTGTTCATTCGCAAGGTCTGCTACCTCTGGGAAGGCTTGACTCTTCAACGGCTGGACTACGACAAGCCAATCAACAGCCGCGTTTCACCCTTGTTTGATCCCCAGCGCTACGTGACTGGACCCTCAACACGTAATTCGCGTTGGCGTATCGATTTCAATGGTCTGGGCTCTTTGGCGTATTGCGCGACAGTTGAACGCACGCCTGAAATCGAAGCCTTGTTGGATCTGGACATCTTGGGCCGTGCCAAGTCCTTTATGGCTACCCTTCCATCGGAAATGATGGACCGCGCCATCCAATGGGCCTATCTCCATGAAACCCGCGACTCGTTCGCCATCGAAAAAGAACAACCCAGCGAGGAAAAGTCGCGCCGTTTCGTCCAACTGTTACGCCAAGCCCATGAAGGCCGGCTGCTCACTGAAGACTATTTGGTAGAGCTGCAAAACAGCACTGTTTCCAATCCTTTCGACAAAGCCGTTGCATTCCGCCACGAACAAAATTATCTGCACAATGGTTTGCGCGGCTCCGCGGGCGTCAGCTATGTACCACCAGCACCTGAGCTGTGCCAGGAACTGATGGAAGAGTTGATGGCCTTTGCCAGTCAGCCAGTGCGTGAGGTTGACCCGCTTGTGGCTGCGGCCGTCACCGCCTTCGGCTTTGTGTTCCTGCATCCGTTCATGGATGGTAACGGACGTCTGTCGCGATTCCTGATCCACCAGACACTCTGCCACTTCGGTGCACTGGAAAACGGCCTGTTGCTGCCTGTTTCCGTTGCGATGAAACACGAAGAGCAAGCCTACCTGGAGACCCTCAAGGCATTTTCCCAGCCGACTCGAGACTTCTGGAATGTTACCTGGCTGGACGGTGAGCAAATGGCTTTCGAGTTCATTGGCCACTCCTCTATCTACCGCTACTGGGACGCCACCCGCTGCGTCGAATTCACCCTGCAGATGGCCAGGCGTGCGCTGGAAGTGGAATTGCGCGAAGAGACCGAGTTCCTCGACCGCTACGACCGTGTGATCAAGGCCGTGAACCAGCGCTATGACGTGCGCGGGAGTGATTTGTCCAAGCTGGTGATGATGTGCCTGGATAACGACGGCAAGGTGTCCAGGCATCGGCGCAAGCAGTTTCAATACAACGTGCCGGAGGAGGTATTTGAGTTTATTGAGGAGGAGGCAGGGCGGACTCTGCGAGACCGCTTGGAGAGGGTGGACGACCAGGCTGAACAGCAGTCTTGAAACCTGCACTGATCCAAATGTGGGAGCTGGCTTGCCTGCGATGACTTGGGTCCGGTCGAGAGAGATGTCGACTGACACTTCGCTATCGCAGGCAAGCCAGCTCCCACAGGTGTTTTGCAGTGTCAGAAAATTCTGCGCCCACGCTTAAACCCGCTTTACTTACCTCTATCCCCAGCCGCCCATCCATAAATTGTTTCAAAACTTGACGGCATTGGATCCATCCACCATATTGATAGTTAGCAAACTAACTGTATGCGAACTATCCAGTGTCCCTGACCCTCGAACAACTCCAGATGAACCTCAGCAGCAGCATGGTGGTGGGCGCCCGTAACTGGCGCAAAATCTGCCAGACCACGCTGGTGAGCTACGGTATTTCCGAAGCCTGCGCCGTGCCGCTCTTGATGATCGGGCGTCTGGGCGACGGTGTGCATCAGGTCAAGGTGGCCCAGGCTTCCGGGATGGAAAGCCCGTCGCTGGTGCGCCTGCTCGACCAACTGTGTGCGGGCGGCTACGTGTGCCGGACCGAAGACGTGCATGACCGCCGCGCCAAGGCCTTGAGCCTCACCGAGCGTGGCCGCGAGCTGGTGCAAGCGGTGGAGGTGCAGCTGGTGCGCCTGCGCAAGGAAGTCCTGGCCGACATCGCGTCCACCGATCTGGAGGCTGCGCTTCGGGTGTTGCGCGCCTTTGAGGCGGCGTCGCTTTGAACGGATTCTTTACCGGTTTTCCGCCAGCACGCGACTGGTTCTACGGGGTACGCACGTTCGCCGCGTCGATGATCGCGTTGTACATCGCCATGCTCATGCAAATGCCACGGCCGTACTGGGCGATGGCCACGGTGTACATCGTCTCCAGCCCGTTTGTCGGGCCGACCAGTTCCAAAGCCTTGTACCGCGCCATCGGCACCTTTATGGGCGCGGCGGCGGCGGTGTTTTTTGTGCCGATGTTCGTGCAGTCGCCCTATGTGCTGGTGGTGGTGATTGCCTTGTGGACGGGCATCCTGCTGTTCCTCTCCATGCACCTGCGCACCGCAAACAACTACGCGCTGATGCTGGCCGGCTACACCTTGCCGCTGATCGCCTTGCCGGTGGTGGACAACCCCCTGGCCGTGTGGGACGTGGCTGAAGCGCGCACCGAAGAAATCTTCCTCGGCATCGCCGTGGCCGCGGTGGTGGGCGCGATGTTCTGGCCACGGCGCCTGGCGCCGGTGTTCGATGGTTCGGTGAGCAAGTGGTTTGCTGACGCCCAGGTCTACAGCCAGCGCTTTCTGACGCGCAACGTGGAGCCCGAGGAAGTCAGCAACCTGCGCGGCGGCATGGTCGCCACCTTCAATACCCTTGAACTGATGATCGGCCAACTGCCCCACGAAGGCGCGCGGCCGCAGACCGTGCGCAATACCAAGGAACTGCGCGGGCGCATGATCCACCTGCTGCCCGTGGTGGAAGAACTCGACGACGCGCTGTACGCCATCGAGCACCGTGCGCCGGAGTTTCTCGACCGCCTCACGCCGTTGCTGGAAGCAGCGAATCAGTGGCTGGAAAGCACCACCGAAAACGCCACGCTGGACAGCTGGCGCACTCTGCGTGATCAGATCGACGCCCAGCAACCGACCGGTGAAGCGTTGGACGATCGCCACACCCTGCTGTTCTCCAACGCGCTGTATCGCCTCGCCGAATGGGTCGATCTGTGGCAAGACTGCCGCAGCCTGCAAGCCGCCATCCAGTGCGAAAGCCAGGACACCTGGCGCGCCGTGTACCGCCACTGGCGCCTGGGCCGACTCACGCCGTTCCTCGACCGTGGCTTGATGTTTTACTCGGCGTTTTCCACCGTCAGCGCGATCATCGTGGCCTCGGTGCTGTGGATCCTGCTGGGCTGGACCGACGGCGGCAGCGCGGTGATCCTGGCCGCCGTGGCCTGCAGTTTCTTTGCGTCGATGGACGACCCCGCACCGCAGATCTACCGGTTCTTTTTCTGGACCGCGATGTCGGTGTTGTTCGCCAGCCTCTACCTGTTCCTGGTGCTGCCCAACCTGCACGACTTCCCGATGCTGGTGCTGGCGTTTGCCGTGCCCTTTATTTGCATCGGCACGCTCACCGTACAACCGCGTTTCTACCTGGGCATGCTGCTGACGCTGGTGAACACCTCGTCGTTCATCAGCATCCAGGGCGCCTATGACGCCGACTTTCTCAACTTCGCCAACGTCAACCTGGCCGGGCCTGTGGGGCTGCTGTTCGCCTTTGTGTGGACGTTGATCGCACGGCCCTTTGGCGCCGAGCTGGCGGCCAAGCGCCTGACCCGTTTCAGCTGGCGCGACATTGTCGGCATGACCGAGCCTGCGACCCTGGCCGAACACCGCCACATGGCCGCGCAAATGCTCGACCGCCTGATGCAGCACCTGCCGCGCCTGGCCCTGACCAACCAGGACACCGGTATCGCCCTGCGTGACCTGCGTGTGGCGCTGAACCTGCTCGACCTGCTGGCCTATTCGCCGCGCATCCTCGGCGTGCCACGGGTGCTGCTCAACCAAGTGGTTGAAGGTGTGGGCGGCTATTTCAAGGCGTGCCTGAAAGCCGGTGAACGCCTGCCTGCGCCCAGCGGTCTGCTGATGACCCTGGACCGCACGCGCCGCGCCCTCAACGGCCAGGGCCTGCAAGACGAAGACGACACCCGCGTGCACTTGCTGCATGCGCTGGCCGGCCTGCGCCTGGCGTTGTTGCCGGGGGTGGAATTCATTGGCGGCACCGAGATGGAAGCGCCGCTACCTGATGGAGCGCCTTTATGATCGGTGATCTGGATATCAGCGGGGTGTTCCTGCCCACGCTGCTGGTGCTGATGGGCATTACGTATGTGTTGTTCCTGGTGGTGCACGGGCTGTTGACCCGCGTCCACTTCTATCGCCTGGTCTGGCACCGGGCATTGTTCAATGTGGGGCTCTACGCGCTGTTGCTGGGCGCCGTGGACTCACTCAGTCGATACCTGATGACATGAAAAAACCTTTTTTAACCATCGGCCGTGTAGTCCTGACGTTGTTGATCGTGACCTTTGCGGTCGTCGTCGTGTGGCGCATGGTGATGTACTACATGTTTGCGCCCTGGACCCGTGACGGGCACATCCGTGCCGACATCGTGCAGATCGCCCCGGACGTGTCCGGGTTGATCCAGCAGGTGCAAGTGCGCGACAACCAACTGGTGACCAAGGGCCAGGTGCTGTTTGCCGTGGACCAGGACCGCTTCAAACTGGCCCTGCGCCAGGCCCAGGCCGCCGTGGCCGACCGCCAGGAAACCCTGGCCCAGGCCCAGCGCGAGTACAAGCGTAACCGTGGCCTGGGCAACCTGGTGCCGAGCGAGCAACTGGAAGAAAGCCAGTCCCGCGTGGCGCGCGCCCAATCGGCCTTGGCCGAAGCGCAAGTGACGGTGGACGCCGCCCAGCTCAACCTCGACCGCTCGGTGATCCGCAGCCCGGTGGACGGCTACGTCAACGACCGCGCGCCACGTACACAGGAGTTCGTCACGGCCGGGCGCCCGGTGTTGTCGGTGGTGGACAGCAACTCCTTCCACATCGACGGTTACTTCGAAGAGACCAAGCTCGACGGCATCCACGTCGGCATGGGCGTGGATATTCGCGTGATCGGCGACAACGCCCGCCTGCGTGGCCACGTGCAGAGCATCGTCGCCGGCATCGAAGACCGCGACCGCACCAGCGGTTCCAACCTGTTGCCCAACGTCAACCCGGCGTTTAGCTGGGTGCGCCTGGCCCAGCGGATTCCGGTGCGCATCGCCTTTGATGATGTGCCCGCGGACTTTCGCATGATCGCCGGGCGCACGGCGACCGTGTCGATCATCGCCGACACGGCCAAAGACGGAGACAAGCCATGAAGCAGCTCCTGGCAACCGCTGCCTTAGGGTTGTTGCTGTCGGCCTGCCAAATGGTAGGGCCGGATTACAAGCTGCCGGACACAGCCGCCGTCAACCGGGGCGACCTGCAAGGGCAGATCGCGGGCGAAGGGCACAACGTGGTGTCGGCGCCGGTGCCGGCCGACTGGTGGAAGCTCTACAACGACCCGCGCCTGGATGAGCTGGTGCGCCAGGCCATGGCGTCCAACACAGACCTGCGCGTGGCGGCCGCCAACCTGCAACGCTCGCGTTATCAGGTGCAGCAGGCTGAATCCGCTGGCGGCTGGAATGCGGGTGTGAAAGCCGAAGCGCAGCGCCTGCAGGAATCCGGCGAAGCGTTCTTGCTGACGGAAAAAGTCCCGGTGGCCAACATCGGCAGTGTCGGTATCAGCACCTCGTATCAGTTCGACCTGTGGGGCACCTTGCAGCGCGGAATCGAAAGCGCCCAGGCCAGCGCCGACGCCGCCCAGGCCGCCGCCGATATCGCACGCATCACGCTGGTGGCGGATGTGGTGCGCTCCTACACCCAGGTGTGCGCGGCCAATGAAGAACTGGCGATCGCCAACGAATCCCTGGACCTGCAAGCCCAGAGCACCAAGCTGACCCAGCGCCTGCGCGACGCCGGGCGCGGTGATGAAACCCAGGTGACCCGCTCGCAGACCCAATACAAATCCTTGCGCGCCGATATGCCGCGCTACGAAGCCGCGCGCCAGGCCGGGCTGTTCCGCCTGTCAATGCTGCTGGCCAAGCCGGTGGACCAACTGCCGGCTGGCACCGGCACGTGCGCCGAGCTGCCGCACATCGCCCAGTTGCTGCCAGTGGGCGATGGCGCCGCGCTGCTTAAGCGTCGACCTGATGTGCGCCAGGCGGAGCGCCAACTGGCGGCCGCCACCGCACGTATCGGCGTGGCCACGGGTGCGTTGTACCCGGACATCAGCATCGGCGCGACCATCGGCACGGTCGGTATCCTCGATGACCTGGGCACTGCGCCCACCAACCGTTGGGGATTTGGCCCGCTGATCAGCTGGTCGGTGCCGACCAACGGCGCGCGGGCGCGCATTCATGAAGCGGAGGCCGCCACCCAGGGCGCCCTGGCGCACTTCGACGGCGTGGTGCTCAACGCCATCCGCGAAACCCAGACAGGCCTGGCGCAGTACACCGCACAGCTGCAACGCCGTGACGCCCTGGCCGATGCCGGCGAGTCGGCCAAGGAAGCGTCGGAGCAGACGCACCGCTTCTTCCAGGCGGGCCGCGCATCGTTCCTGGCCGACCTGCAAGCCACCCGCACCTACACCGATGTACGGGCGCAGTTGGCGGCGGCAAACACCCAGGTTGCCATGAGCCAGATCGATCTGTTCCTGGCCCTCGGCGGCGGCTGGGAAAGCGGACGAACGCAAGCGTCACAGCCCGGCAAACCCTGAACGAAACGCTATGCTTTGTCAGGTGAGGCGCCGTGACGCTTCACCTGACACTGCTCGCGTTTGCTCATGGGGATTCCAATAATGAAAAACCCTTATGCTCCCGCTTTCTGGTGCGTGTTCTTCGCACTGGTGTTGTTATCGGCTGCCTATTTCTACGGCGTCATGCTGGCCCACCAAATCGACAAGGCCATGGTGTTTCTCGACAGCGCCTGCGCGGTGATCGGCACCTTGTCCATCGGCGTGGTGGCGTGGGCGTCGTATCAGAACCAACGCGTGAAGAAAAAACTCCTTGAGCAAGGCAAGACCCGCGTGGCGATCTGGGACACCAAAGTCGCCCTGCGCCGGGTCGAAACCGTGTTCGATCGCTATTTCTGGGGCAGCTATTGGCAACCTGGGCGCACCTTCCAGGAAGTCATGGGCGAACTCACTGGCACGCCCCTGGAAAAAAGCCTCGAAGCGTTGAAGAAGCAATGTGTGGTACTCGACCAGCAGGTCGCCGATGGCCGGCATTGGCTGAACAATGCGCGGGAATTGTCCGATGTAGCCAACCAGATGGCGCGTGAACGCTACCAACTGGACTTCTGTGATCCCAAGGCCGACACCCCGGGCAATGCGGTGATCCACCGCGAGTTTGAGGTGCTGGTGTACACCTGGACCGCTCGCTTGAAGAGTTTTGACCACCAACTCGATGAAATCGATTTGGAGTATTCCTGAACCAAGTGCCGACTTGATCGCTCTGAGAAAACTGGGCCGTGCGCGGCCGCCAGTGCTAATCTTCCCCCGTTTTCGGCGGGCTTGAGCCAACCCCTCGGGGTTCAAGGAAGACAGCCCACTTCTCACAGGATTTGATCAGGTCACTTCATGAATAAGCCAGCCGTTGTTTTCTTGGGTTTTGTTGTCGCCGTTGGCGCCGTCAGTGCAGGCGGTGCCTGGTACACCGGCAAGCAACTGGAGCCAGTGCTGCAAACCGCCATCCAGAACGCCAACAAGGAAATCCAGACGTCCCTGGCCGGCGTCGACGGCACGGCGACCCTTGAGCTGGTCTCCCTGGACCGTGGCGTATTTAGCAGCACCGCCCACTACCGCCTCAAGGGCCAAGGTTCGGTATTTGGTGAAGACAACCCGAACCCTGAACTGCTGTTCGTCGACCACATCGAACACGGCCCGCTGCCGTTTTCGCGCCTGGTGACCCTGAAGTGGTTGCCGGTCATGGCCACCAGTCACTACGAGCTGGAAAAGAACGCCACCACCGAGAAATGGTTCGCCGCCAGCAAAGACGTGTCGCCGCTCAAGGGCGTGGCCAGCATCGGCTACAACCGTTCGGTCACCGGCAACGTCGAGCTGCTGCCTCTGGAGCTCAAGGACGACAAGTCTTCGGTGAGCTTCTCTGGCGCCAACATGGACTTCGACAGCACCGCCGAAGGCCAGAAGGTCAAGGCCAGCGGCTACATGAACAGCCTCAAGGTGGCCGTGGTCGACGCCAACGGCGAACCGCTTGAAGCCGAACTGGCGGGTTTGACCGTTGCCAGCAACCTGGAGAAATCCACCTTCGGTTTCTACACCGGGCAGAACACCGTTGAACTGACCGACACCAAGGTCACCTTCGGCCCGCAGAAGGCCGTGCTGACCCTCAAGGGCTTCGAGCAGAAAGACTCCAGCGAAACCAAAGACAACAACCTGGCTGGCCGCGTCGACTACAAGATCGACGAAATCGGTTACCAGGGTAAGCCTGTGGGCTCGGCCGCCATGGCCTTGAGCATGAAGAACGTCGACATCCCGGCGATGCTGGTACTGACCAAGCTCTACCAGGAAAAAATGCAGCCGGTGCAAGCCGCTGCCGCAGCGGGTGAACCGGTGCCTGAGCTGCAACTGACCGAAGCCGAACAGACCCTGGCCGAGGCCAACGTCAACCAGGTGCTGGCCGCCAAGCCGCAGCTGGCGGTGGAAAACCTGTCGCTGAAAACCACCCATGGCGAAAGCAAGTTCAACCTGCTGGTCGACCTGACCAAACCAACGTCCATGGAGTTGCCACCGGTTGAGCTGGGCAAGCAGATGGTGGCGTTGCTGGACGCCAACCTGACCCTGTCCAAGCCGATGATCGCCGACGTTTCCGCGTTGCAGGCGCAGGCCGGTGGCGTGACCGATCCGAAAGCCATCGAGCAGCAATCCCAGATGGCGGCCGAAATGGTCAGCGGCGTGGCGGTGGGTACTCAACTGGCAACCCTGGTCGGCACCGATGTGGTGTCCAAGCTGCACTACGCTAACAATGAAGTGACCTTCAATGGCCAGAAGATGACCGTCGAGCAGTTCATTGGTTTTGTGATGGCCAAGGTCGGTGCGGTCAGCGGCGCGCAGTAAACATTTCTACATCAAGCAGAAATAAATAGTGTGGGAGCGGGCTTGCTCGCGATAAGGGTCAAACAGTCGACACTCGTGTCGGCTGGCACCCCGTTATCGTAGGCAAGTGCGCTCCCACACTGGTTTTTTCGCAACAAAGACAATTCTGAACAATTGTTCTGAATTGGACTTTTCCCTACTTTCCTAATGGATAGTTCCTACAGGAAAGCTAGGTCGGGTCACTAGACGCCGACACCCTGATGCAAATTGCTCAGGACCACCTATCGTTACAGCTTTCCGTGTGTAAGGAAGCTCACGATATGCTGCGAAACCTACCACTCAGTGCTTCAGGCCGGTTGCGACTGCTCATCGGGGCAGCCTTATGCAGCCAACTGCTGATGCCTGCTTTAGCTTTGGCCGACCCCGCCTATGACGCGCTGATCATTCAGGCGCGCAACGGCAACTTCACCCCCGCCCTCACTCAATTGCGCCAACTGCCTGCCGAACGCCAGACGCCGGGGCAGATCAGCGATCACCTGGTGATTGCCGGCTGGGCCGGGCAGGACGCCGAAGTGCTGAAGGTGTACGAGGCCCAGGGCAAGAATCGCAACTTGAGCACCCAGGCGCTCGCCACGGTTGCGCGCACCTATCGCAACCAGAAGCAGTGGGCCCAGGCGACGGCGGTCTACAATCAAGCGCTGTTGCGTGAACCCAATAACGTCGATCTGCAGTTGGGCCTGGCGCTCACCCAGGCCGATGGTGGCCAGGTCGACGAAGCCGTGCGGCGCACCCGTGCGCTGGTGGCGGCCAACCCGAACGATCCCAACCGGCGCATGGCGCTGGGCTACGCGTTGACGCGTGCGGGCCTGAACTACGATGCACTGGCCGAATTCGACCACGCCTTCGTGTTGGCCGGTGACAAGCCCGAAGTCATCCGTGAATACAGCGTAGCCCTGCAAAAGGCTCGCCTGCCGGAGCCGGCGCTGCGGCTGTCGGCCAAACACCCGGGCGTCCTCGACCCTGTGACCCAACGTCGCCTGGAAGGCGACCTGGCCGCCGAGCGCGTGCGCATGGCCGAGTTCGCCACGCGCAGCGAGCAAGAACGCTACGTGGTCGCCGACCGCGCCCTCAAAGACTACGACCAACTGCTCGCCCGCTGGACCCCAGACCCCAGCGCCCATGACGACGTGGTGCGCTGGCGCATCGACCGCCTGGGCGCACTCAAGGCACGGGCGCGCATGGCCGACGTGATTCGCGAATACGAAACCCTCAAGGGCGAAGGCGTGCAATTGCCTACCTACGCCATCCGTTGGGTCGCCGCCGCTTACCTCGACCAGCGCGAGCCGGAAAAATCCGAGCCGCTGTACCGCCAGGCCCTGACCGCGCCGGACGCCGACCCGGCCGACCATGTCGAAGACAGCACGGCGCTGTTTTACGCGCTGCTGGAAAGCGACAGGGTGGAAGACGCTCGTGAGGTCGCCAACAACCTGGCCAACAGCCAGAACCCGCGTGTGGAACTCAAGGGCCTGCCTATCGGCAACCCGAATGACAGTTGGATGGACGCGCAACAACTGGCCGCCCAGGCCGGCACCTATGGCGGTGACCTGCCGGGCAGTGAGACCGGGCTCGAAGCCCTGGTACAAAAAGCCCCGGGCAACGTTGGCTTGCGCCTGGCCCAGGCCGATATGTACCGCGCCCGCGACTGGCCGCGCCGCGCCGAAGGCAGCCTGAAGGAAACCGAAGCCCAGTCGCCACGCGACATTGGCCTGGAAGTGTCCCAGGCCTACACCGCCATGGACCTTCAGGAGTGGCGCCAGATGGACGCGCTCACCGATGACGTGCTGGCGCGCAACCCCGACAACCGTCAGGTACAGCGCCTGAGCCGTCTGCGCGATGTGCACGACATGGCCGAGCTGCGTGTCGAGGCCTACACCGGCAAAAGCTTCGGCGGTGGCAACAACGGCGATGCCGGGGCCGTCTCGGGCAGCCGCGACTGGGGCATAGAAAGCCGGCTCTACACGCCGCCCATCGACGAAGACTGGCGCCTGTTCGCCGGTGCCGGCTATGCCCGTGCCGATTTTACCGAGGGCAC
This sequence comes from Pseudomonas sp. GW821-FHT05H12, assembly GCF_059419385.1. NCBI lineage: Bacteria > Pseudomonadati > Pseudomonadota > Gammaproteobacteria > Pseudomonadales > Pseudomonadaceae > Pseudomonas > Pseudomonas sp. GW821-FHT05H12. The sequence continues at coordinate 39,687 of NZ_JBWKRS010000002.1, forward strand.
CGGCCAGCATCGTTGGCAGACGGTAGGCGTGGAGCGGCGTACCCGTGACATGACCCTTGAAGCCGAGGTCTCCAACCATTCCTATGGCGATGGCTCCAAACAAGGCGCTGCGGTGTCGATTGCCCGCGACATCAACGACAACTGGCAATACGGCGGCAGCCTCGGCTACCTCCTGTCGACCACACCGCTGCGGGCGCTGAATGACGGCGTCACGGCCAATGGCGGCAGCGGTTTCATTCGCTGGCGCGCCAATGAAAGCCGCGAGTGGAAACTGTCCCTGAGCCCGTCCCACTTCAGCGACGGCAACAACCGGCTCGAAGCCTTGCTCAACGGTCGCGAGGGCATCTACAGCTCGTCCCATGTGCAAGTCGACCTGGGCCTGGAAGTGGGTGCCAGCCGCAACACCAAGGACGACACGGTGTACTTCAACCCCAAGTCGGACTTCACCGTGTTGCCTTCCGTCACGGTCAACCACGTGCTCTATCACCGCTATGAAACGCAGTGGAGCCAGCAGTTCCAGATCGGTGCAGGCACCTATACCCAGCGCGATTATTCCACCGGCGGCATTGGTTTGATTGGCTACGGCCAACGCTTTCGCTGGAACGACGTGCTGGACGTGGGCGCCAACCTCAGCCTGATCAGCCGACCTTACGACGGTGATCGCGAACGCGATCTGCGCCTGCTCGTCGACCTCAATTACCGTTTCTAGAAGAGCCTGACCATGACCGTCCTCAGCCGTTGCTTGTTGGTCCTGGGTGTATTGCTGGCCGGTGCCTGCGCCCAGCAACCCGCGCCCTATACTCCACCCGCCGAGCGCCCGGTGCCGCCGACCGAAGCGCCGTGGCCGAAAAACCATTTTCTGGGCATTGCCTACCATGACGTTGAAGACCGCGACCCCGACCAGGCGGTCGTGGCGGTGCGCACCGAGCGCCTGATTGACCAGTTGGCCTGGCTGCGCGAGAACGGTTACCAGCCGGTATCGGTCGACCAGATCCTGGCCGCACGCAGCGGTGGCCCGGCATTGCCGCCCAAAGCCATCATGCTCAGCTTCGACGACGGTTACTCCAGCTTCTACACCCGGGTGATGCCGATCCTGCGGGCTTACCACTGGCCGGCCATCCTGGCCCCGGTGGGGTATTGGATCGACACGCCGCTGAACAAACCGGTGGATTTCGCCGGCACCCCACGGGCGCGCTCCGACTTCCTCACTTGGCAGCAGGTGAAGGAAATCTCCCAGTCGGGCCTGGTTGAAATCGCGGCCCACACCGACGCCAGTCACACCGGCATCCTGGCCAACCCCCAAGGCAACCTGGAGCCGGCCGCTGCCACGCGTCGCTATGATGCCGCCACCGGCAAGTATGAAACCGAAGCTCAGTTCCAGGCGCGGATGCGTGCCGACGTCACCGCGATCTCCAACAAGTTGCGCGCGGTCACCGGCAAGGCGCCGCGTGTGTGGGTATGGCCTTACGGCGCGGCCGATGGCACTTCGTTGGCGGTGGTGGGCGAGCACGGTTACCAGATGGCCCTGACCCTGGATGACGGCCTCGACGACCTCGCCAACCTCAAGAGCAGCCCACGCTTTTTGGTGGCCTCCGACCCGGATGGCGAGCACTACGCCAATGCCATCGTCGGCGCCGAGACCAAGGCTTCGATGCGTGTGCTGCATGTGGACCTGGACAACGTCTACGACCCCGACCCGGCTCAGCAGGCACGCAACCTCGACGCGTTGATCCAGCGCGTGGTGGACATGGGCGTCAGCACCGTGTTCCTGCAAGCCTTCGCCGACCCGAAAGGCGATGGGCTGGTGCATTCGCTGTACTTCCCCAACCGTCACCTGCCGGTGCGCCAGGACCTGTTCAACCGTGTGACCTGGCAACTGCGCACCCGTGGCCACGTCAACATCTATGCGTGGATGCCGGTGCTTAGTTTCGCCCTGGACCCTGCGCTGCCGCGTGTGACCCGGTGGGACCCGCAGACCGGCCAGGTCGGCCTCGACCCAGACCAGTACAAGCGCCTGTCACCGTTTGATCCGGCAGTGCGCCAGCAGATCGGCGAGATTTACGAAGACCTGGCCCGCAACACCGCGATCGACGGCATCCTGTTCCACGATGACGCGCTGTTCTCCGACTTCGAAGACGCCAGCCCTGCCGCGCTCAAGGCCTATGCGGCCAACGGCCTGCCGGGCAGCATTGCCGCGCTGCGCGCAGACCCGGCGGTGATGCAACGCTGGACGCGCTTCAAGAGCCGCTACCTGATCGACTTCACCCAGGAGCTGACCGGCAAGGTCCGCGCCATCCGTGGGCCGCAGGTGCAGACCGCGCGCAATATCTTCGCCGAGCCGATGCTCAACCCTGGCAGCGAAACCTGGTTCGCGCAGAACCTCGATGACTTCCTCCAGACCTACGACTGGACTGCGCCGATGGCCATGCCGTTGATGGAAGGCGAGAGCCTGAAAAACTCCAACGCCTGGCTGGAAAAACTGGTGGCCACGGTCAAGGCGCGTCCCGGCGCGTTGCAACGCACCGTATTTGAACTGCAAGCCAAAGACTGGCGGACCAAGGAAGCGCCAGACATCGACGCCGCACAGATGGCGGAATGGATGGGGGTACTCAAACGCCAGGGGGTCAGGAGTTTTGGCTACTACCCGGATAACTTCCTGGAAAATTCCCCGGACTTGAAGACAGTGCGTCCGGCCCTTTCCAATCAATGGAACCCTTGACCATGTTCGACAGAATCCTGGCTTTATTCGTGTTGGCGCTGGTGTTGGGCGTGCCCCTGGGCCTGATTTTCCTGGTCACCGGCCAGTTCCTGATGGACTTCGTGTTTTTCTACCCGTTGTTCATGTCGGCGCTGTGGATCGCTGGCGGCCTGTATTTCTGGCTGCACTGGGAACGTCACTGGCCGTGGAAAGAGGACACCCCGGCGCCGACCCTGGCTGGTGACCCGCTGATCTCGATCATCATCCCTTGCTACAACGAGGGCGATAACGCGGCGGAGACCATCCACGCCGCGCTGGACCAGCTGTACCCGAACATCGAGGTGATCGCGGTCAACGACGGCTCCAAGGACAACACCGCCGCCGTGCTCGATGCCCTCGCGCTGGAAAACCCGCGCCTGCGTGTGCTGCACCTGGCGCAGAACCAGGGCAAGGCCGTGGCCCTGCGCATGGGTGCCGTGGCGGCGCGCAGTGAGTACCTGGTGTGCATCGACGGTGATGCGTTGCTGGATAAAAACGCGGCGGCCTACATGGTGGCGCCGATGCTCGACAACCCGCGCCTGGGCGCCGTGACCGGTAACCCACGGATCCGCACACGTTCGACCTTGATCGGCCGGGTGCAGGTGGGCGAGTTCTCTTCGATCATTGGTTTGATCAAGCGTACCCAGCGGGTGTTCGGCCGGATCTTCACGGTGTCGGGTGTGGTGGTGGCGTTTCGCAAGAAGGCGCTGGACCGCATCGACTACTGGAGCACCGACATGATCACCGAGGACATCGATGTCAGTTGGAAGCTGCAGCTCGATCACTGGGCCATCTTCTATGAGCCGCGTGCCCTGTGCTGGATCCTGATGCCCGAGACCGTCGGCGGCCTGTGGAAACAGCGCTTGCGTTGGGCCCAGGGCGGCGCCGAAGTGCTGTTCAAGAACATCCGCGGTATCTGGCAATGGCGCCACCGCTACCTGTGGCCGCTGCTGTTCGAATACTGCCTGTCCACCGGCTGGGCGTTTACCTTCCTGCTGTCGGTGATCTTCTGGGCGGTGGGCAAATTCGTGGTGCTGCCACCGGCGATCGCCGTGGACTCCCTGGTGCCTCCGGCCTTCACCGGCCTGGTGCTGGCCATGGTGTGCCTGGTGCAGTTTGCGGTGAGCATCATGATTGACCGTCGCTACGAAAAGGACCTGTGGAAAACCCTGTTCTGGACCGTGTGGTACCCGATGGTGTTCTGGCTGGTCAGCTTGTTCACCACCCTGGTCAGTTTTCCCAAGGTGCTGTTCAACCAACACCAGAAACGTGCGCGCTGGGTCAGCCCGGATCGCGGTATTAAACCTGCCGAAGAGGAGGCCTGATCATGAAACTGGTCAGAACTCGCCAGAATCGATTGATGTGGCTGGTTGACGTCGTGTTGACCCTGCTCGCCTGGGCCGGGTTGATCTGGCTGCTGGCGCGCGGGATCACCGCCATGCTGGAAACTCACGGTGGCCCGCGCATCGAGGCGCCGATCTTTGCGGCGCTCAATACCCTGCAGGTCTACCTGTGGATTGCCTTGCTCAACGCACTGATCCTGATCACCTGGGCGCGCTATCAACAGCGCCGTGGCCGCAAGTTCGCCCAGCGACGCGCCGAAGCCAATGCGCTCACCGACAAGACCTTGAGTGAGAGTTTCAAGCTGGGCGAGGGCGACCTCGAACAACTGCGCAGGCCGGGAGTGCTGGTGATCCACAACGACGAAGACGGCGGTGTGGAGGAAGTGAAGTCCCATGTGTCACGTGATGTGGAGCGGCCCGGGTTGACCCTGGTGCCGGGCCAGCAGAAAGACAAAGACATCGGCTGAACCCGCGCAAAGGGCTGTGGCGAACGGGGCAATCCCGCTCGCCACGCGAGTTCCCTGCCTATTCCCGATCAGATTTTGGAATTCCGATAAATGGGATCCAATTCACAAAACCTTCGCGAACTTTTCGCACTTTCCCGGTACTAACTTATCTCGGTGACAACTTGATGGCCAACTAATGGCCATTAACAAATTGTTTTCCGTATCGCTATCAAAACAGTCGCCGCTTGTCGGAATTAAAACTCCAGTTACAGGCGTCCTGTCTTTTTGATAAATTTTATTTGTTATTAATCAATGGCTTGAAGGTTTAATTAGTACGAATGTCCAACTAATCCGTTTTCTTGGATTCGTTGAAGTTCGATGTTAGTTTGCCGGCCCTTGATTTTCGATGGATCGAACATGTCTTTGTTACTGCCACGGACTCGGTATCTTCTGTGCACTTTCCTGCTCGCTTACATGAGTGTGAACAGCGCTGGGGCTGCGCCTACGCCGGGTGATCAGGACCTGATTCGTGAGCGGCAGAACCGCCTGCTCGAAGAGCAACGCCGGCGCCTCGAAGAGCTGCAGGACCTGCCCGGCAAGGACACCCGCTCCCAAGCCCCGGCGCTGCCTGCCGACACCCGTTGCTTCCCCATCAAAGACATCGAACTGCAAGGCGCCGACAGCCTGTCGGCCGCGGCCAAAGCGAGCCTGGTCAAACCCTACATCGGCCAATGCCTGGGCGTTTCGCAGCTCAATGAATTGCTCAAGGTCGTCACCGACTACTACATCGCCAAGGGCCGCGTCACCAGCCGCGCCTATTTGCCCCAGCAGGACCTCTCCACCGGCCACCTGCGCGTGCTGGTGGTGGAGGGCAAGCTCGAAGGCATCAAGGGCGCCCAGGGCAGCAACGTGACCGACCGTGAGCTGGCGATGGCCTTTCCCGGCAAGGTCGGCGAAGCGCTCAACCTGCGTGAGGTCGAGCAACTGGTGGACCAGCTCAGCCGCTTACCCTCCAAGCAAGCGCAGATGGAACTGACCCCTGGCAGCGAAATCGGCGGCAGTGAAGTACTGGTCAAGAACGTGCCGCAAAAGCCTTGGCGCGCTAGCCTGTCGCGCAACAACGACGGCCAGCGCAGTACTGGCGAACAGCAATGGGGCGCGGGCCTGGAGTGGGACAGCCCGCTGGGCCTGGCGGATCAGTTGGTGCTGCGTGGCGGCCATGACGCCATCAGCGACCACCAGAAAACCTCGAAGAACAGCATGCTCTACTACAACCTGCCGTGGGGTTGGTGGAACTTCAGCTACGCCTACAGCGAGAGCGAATACCGCACGCCGGGCGCGGTCGATGACTTCAAGTACAAGCAATGGGGCGAAAGCCAGAACCACCAATTGCGCGCCGAACGCGTAGTGCACCGTGACGACGTGAGCAAGACCTCGGTCAACGTCGGCCTGACCCATCTGCGCACCAACAACTACATCAATGACACGCGCCTGGACGTGAGCAGCAACCGCCTCAGTGAGTTCCAAGTGGGCGTCAGCCACGGGCGCCGCATCGCCAGCGCGTTCGTCAACCTCGATGTGGGCATGCAGAACGGTATTGGCGCTTTCGATGCCCAGAGCAACACGCAGTTTCGCGATGGTTTCGGCAACCTCACGCCCACCACGCACTACCGCAAATACACCGCCACCGTCAGTTACCTGCAACCGTTCGCCTTGTGGGGCGAGTCGTTCACCTTCACCAGCCTGGCCACCGGGCAACGCAGTGAAGACGTGTTGTACGCGCCGCAACGCATGAGCCTCGGCGGTTCGTATTCGGTGCGCGGGTTCAAGGACCAGCAACTGACCGGTGACAGCGGCGGCTACTGGCGCAACGACCTGCGCTGGACCCGCCCAGTGAACGTCGCCTGGCTGCGCCCGGCGTTCCTCGAATACGGCGCCGGCGTCGGCTACGACCAGGGCGTGATCCGCAACGACCGTTACAACGACACCCAGCATGGCCGGGTGTCGAGCAACTCCGTGGAGTTGTTCGCGCGGGGCAAATACGTCAGCACCAGCGTGACGTTTGCCCATTCCCTGGAGCGACCTGGCGTGATGACCGAGCGCGAAGCGCCGATCTATTTGCGCCTGGATGTCTTCCTGTAATTCAACGCCCGCTGCCTTGAGATTTAAGAATATGGATGTTCGCCCCTCTTTTGCCCTGAAAAGCCTGTCCCAACGCGGCCTGGCTCTGATCCTGGCCAATGCGCTGTTCTGGCAGCCACTGCTGGCCCAGGCCGACGGCATCGTGGTCAGCGGCCCTGGTACCACTGTGGGCCAGGCGGGCAACGGCGTGCCGGTGGTGAACATCGCCACGCCCAATGGCAGTGGCTTGTCCCACAACCAGTTCAAGGATTACAACGTCGGCCCCAATGGCGTGATCCTCAACAACGCCACCGGCATGGTGCAAAGCACGCAGCTGGGCGGGATCATCGTGGGCAACCCGAACCTCAAGGGTGGTGCTGCGAACGTCATCCTCAACGAAGTCAACGGCGGCAGCCCCAGCCAACTGCGTGGCTACACCGAAGTGGCAGGCCAGTCGGCCAAGGTCATCGTCGCCAACCCCTACGGCATCACGTGCAACGGCTGCGGTTTCATCAACACCCCCAACGTCACCCTGACCACCGGCAAGCCGATCATCGACAAAGCCGGCCGCCTGGACCATTACCAGGTGGACGGTGGCGCAGTGACCATCGACGGCAAGGGCTTGAACGCGAGCAACGTCGACCGCTTCGAGATCATCACCCGTTCGGCCAAGATCAATGCGCAGATCAACGCACGTCAGCTCACGGTGATCGCCGGGCGCAATGACGTCGATGCCCAAAGCCTGAAAACCACCACCCGCGCCGACGACGGCAGCGCCAAGCCGGAACTGGCCATCGACTCGTCGGCCCTGGGCGGCATGTACGCGGGCGCGATCAAGCTGGTGGGCACCGAAGCCGGTGTGGGCGTGAAACTCGATGGCACGCTCGCCGCCAGTGGCGGCGACATCCAGCTCGACGCCAACGGCCACCTGAGCATGGCCCAGGCCGCCTCCAGCGGCGCAGTGGACATCAAGGCCGCCAGCCTCGACGCACAAGGCCCGATCTACGCCGGCACCACGCTCAAGGCACAGACCAAGGGCGAGCTGAAAAACCGCAAGACCCTCGCTGCACGCGACAGCATCACCCTGGCCAGCAACGGCCAATTGACCAACAACGGCATCATCGAGGCTGGCGTCAACGCCGATAACACCCGCAACGCCGGTGGCGACGTGAAGCTCGACAGCCAGCACCTCACCAACACCGGCACGGTGATCGCCAACCGCAACCTCACCGCCAACGCCGCGCAAACTCTAACCAACCAAGGCGGTACCTTGAGTGCCAAGCAGGCCTTGAAGGCCACCGCCGATACGGTCGACAACCAGAACAAAGGTCGACTGCTCAGTGACAACACCCTGAGCGTCACCAGTGCGCAGCTCAACAACAGCCATGAAGGCGTGATTTCCAGCGACGGCGCGCAAACACTCACCGTCAGCGGTGTGCTGGACAACAGCCAGGGCGGCTCCATCGACAGCACCGGCGCCTTCGAACTGCACGGCAATACCCTGGACAACAGCGCCGGCAGCCTCACTGGCGCCAGCACCATCACCCTGGATCTGCTCGGCAACCTGATCAACCAGAACGCCAAGCTGGCAAGTGCCGGCGCATTGCTGATCAAACACGCCGATCACATCGACAATCAGGGCGGCAAGTTCACCAGCCAGGGCCTGCTGACCCTGTTCGCTAACAGCGTCGATAACAGCAACAACGGCACCCTGGCCGCCAACGATGGCTTGGCCCTGACGGTGGGCGGCCTGTTGCAAAACGGTGGCAATGGCCTGATCCACAGTGAAAAGGCTGGCGTCAACTTGACCGTCGGCACGTTGGAAAACGACGGCGGGCGGATCACCGCCAAAGCCGGGGATGCTGTCGTCGATGCCACCGCGTTCAACAACGGCGGCGGCTATCTGTTTGCCCGCGACCGCGTGCGCCTGGGCGGCATGAATGTCGATAACGGTGGCGAGATCGCCGGCAATCAGATCGACGTCAGCCTGCGCGGCGCCCTGACCAACCGTGGCTTGATCGAAAGCGCCACGACCCTCGACGTCGACACCGCCAGCCTGAACAACAGTGGTCAGATGCGCGCGTTGGGCGCCACGGGCAAGACCCGCTACGCCATCGGCGGCTTGCTGGCCAACAGCGGCAAACTCGAAACCGCCAACAACGAGTTGAGTCTCGCCGCGGGCACGTTCAACAACGTCAGCGGCAGCGTGCTGCACGTGGGTAAGGGCACGCTCGACCTTAGCGGCATCAGCCTCGACGACGTGGGCGGCAGCCTGGTGACCCAGGGTGACCTGACCCTCGACAGAGCCAGCTGGACCAACAGCACTGCGATCCAGGCCGGGCAGTTGACCGTCAACGTCGGCAACCTGCAGCAGACCGCTACCGGCAAATTGCTCGGCACCCGCGCCTTGGTCGGCAACGGCCAGGACTGGACCCTGGCAGGCACCGTGGCCAGCCAGGGCACGCTCGACCTGAACGTCGGCAGCCTGCTCAATGACCATGGCCTGGTCTTCAGCGGGGGTGACATGAGCCTGCGCGTCGACCGCCTGAAAAACATCGCCGCCGATATCTACGCCATGGGCAACCTGCGCATTGACCGCGACGGTCAGGGTGGATTGGCCAGCAGCATCATCAACAGCTCCTCCACGATCCAGGCCGACGGCAATCTGAGCCTGGCTGCCGGTTCGATCCAGAACATCCGTACCGTGCTCACCACCGAGTCCGGTATCTACAGCGCTTCGATCACCCCTACGCCTTGCATCGAAGGCGTGACCGGTGGCGACTGCGACGGCGGCAAGCAGAACCGTCCGTTCCTGATTACTCAGCGCGATCGCTTCATCGTCAGCGATGCGACGGCGGGCTCCGCCATCACCTCGGGCGGCAACCTGTTGCTCACCGGCGGCGAGTTGCTCAACAGCAGCAGTAGCATTGCGGCGGGGGGCAACCTGACGGCCGCGGTCAACCAACTGACCAACGTCGGCGTCGTGACCCATGACACCGAATACCAACGCATCTTCACCTCTGAACGTGAGCGCAACCCAGACGGCTGGTACCGCGCAGCGGCGGCCTTCACCCAGCAATATTCGGCAGGCGGCGCGAAGTACGATCCGAAGAACCTTGGCGGCCTGGAGGCGGCCATGGCGTCGTTCATTGGCCAGATGGAAAGCGAACAGACCGGGCTGCGCAAAACCACCGAGTTGAGCACGCCTGACCAACGTTACGGCGCAGTGATCCAGGCCGGCGGTGCGGTGGATGTGAAGGCCCAGGCCGGCATCGACAACAGCGTGGTCCGTGGCGGCTACACCTACGTCGGCAGCGGTGCGACGACCGGCGGCGCCACAGGCTACTCGACGCAGATCAACCTCAACGCACAATTGCCGGCCGACGTGGCCCAGCAGCAGGTCAATCCGCTTGGCCTGCCAGGATTCAACCTGCCCACCGGGCAAAACGGTTTGTTCCACCTCAACGATGGCAACGGCGTGAGTGGCCTGCCCACCAGCCAGTTCGCGGCCAACCCGCACAAATACCTGATCGAAACCAACCCGCTGCTCACCGACATGCGTCAGTTCATGAGTTCGGATTACATGCTGGCCAAGCTCGGCTATGACCCCGACACGGCGCAACGTCGCCTGGGCGATGGTTTCTACGAGCAACGCCTGATCCAGCAGGCGGTGCTCGCCCGTACCGGCCAGCGTTTCATCGACGGCCAGACCAGCGACGCCGACCTGTTCAAGCACCTGATGGACAACGCCATCAGCAGCAAGGACGCCCTTAACCTGTCGGTGGGCGTGAGCCTCACCGCCGAGCAAGTGGCGGCGCTGACCCACGATATCGTGTGGATGGAAAACGTCACGGTTGCCGGCCAGCAGGTCCTGGTACCGGTGCTCTACCTGGCCCAGGCCAACAACCGTCTGGCCCCCAACGGCGCGCTGATTACCGGCAACGACATCAGCCTGCTGGCGGGCAGCAACCTGACCAACGTCGGCACCTTGCGTGCCACGGGCAGCCTGTTGGCGAGTGCTGGGCGCGACATGAGCAACGCCGGCTTGATGGAAGCCGGTGGCCGCCTCGACCTGCTGGCTGGCAATACCTTGAGCAACCGGGCCGGTGGTGTGATCGCCGGGCATGAGGTCACTCTGGCCGCACGCGGCGACCTGCTCAACGAGCGCACGGTCACTACTCACCAGAGCGCCAGTGCTTACCGTGCCGAGCGTTCGGATTTCGCCGACAACGCCGCACGTATCGAATCGGCCAGTGCCCTGACCCTGCAAGCCGGCCGCAACATCAACAACGTCGGTGGCGCGCTCAGCAGCGGCACCGATACCACCACCCAGGCGGTGGGCGACGTAAATATCGTCGCCGCGCAAACCCAGAACAGCAGCGTGATCGGTACTCGCTCGCGCCAGGCCAGCATTACCCAGCAGGGGTCGGTCATCCAGGCCGGGCAGGACATGAAGGTGACGTCCGGGCAGGACGTGAACATCGCCGCCAGCCAGCTTGAAGCCAAGCGCGACGTGGCCGTCGTGGCCACCGGCAACCTCAATGTCATCAGCGCCGCCAACGAACAGCACTCGGCGTACAACTCGAAGAAGGTCAAGAGCATTGAGGACCACGTGCAGCAGGTGTCTTCCGTGCTCAAGGCCGGCGGCGATGCCAACCTGAGTGCAGGTCAAGACCTGCAACTGGTCGCGAGCCAGGTGAATGCGGGCAACGAAGCGTACCTGGTGGCCGGCAAGAACCTCAGCCTCAAGAGCGCCGAAGATCACGACTACAGCTTCTTCAGCAAGACCAAGAAGACGTCCCAGGGCAAGTCATTCCGCCTCGACGAAACCGACGCGGTAAACAACGTCGGCAGCCTGGTCAGCGCGGGTACGCACAGCACGGTGGTAGCCGGTGAGAACCTGTTGCTGGCAGGCAGTGCCGTCACCGCTGAAAAAGGCACAACGCAATTGGTGGCTGGTGGGGATGTGAACATCCTGGCGGTGAGCAATTCCGACAGCGCCCGCCATGAACGCAAGGACAGTAAAAGCAGCTGGGGCGGGCTGAAATCAAGCAAGGTCGAGGACCAGGTCAACGAAAAACGCACCACCGCGATGGGCAGCATGGTCTCGGGTGAAACGGTCACTGTGGCCGCCCAGCGTGATGCGACGGTCACCGGTTCCTCCCTGGTCAGCACCGGCGACCTCGCCGTACAAGCCGGCCGTGACCTGACCATTGATGCGGCGCAAAACACCTTTGCCCGCACCGACATGCACAAGGAAAAGAACCGCGACCTCACCGGCGTGTTGACCGGCAACAAGCTCGGCCTGGATGACCTTACCGGTAACCAGCACCTGTACATCAACAGCTCGAAACACAACGGCACCGCCAATGAAATGACCTTGACCGGCAGCACCATTGGCTCAAGCGCAGGCAATGTGTCGCTGACGGCGGGGCGTGAGTTGTCGGTGGTGGCCAGTGACTTGGTGAGTACCAAGAGCATGGCGCTGACGGGCTCCAATGTGAACATTGTGGCGGGGGCTGAAACTGCTCGGCAAACGTCGCAGGACAGTTCCAGGAGCCTGGCGGTCGGCCGGGTGATCGGTGGCGCGGTGGTGGACACGGCGCGCAGCATTCGGGATGCGACCGAGGCGGCGAAGAGTGCCGATGACCCACGCCTCAAAGCGGTGAAAATCGCCCAGGCCGCCCTCGCCGCCTATAACCTAGGCGGCCAGGCCTCGGACGCCAATGACCAGAGCACTGGCTTCAAAGACAAGCAGGGCGGCAGCCCGAGCAATGGTTCGCTGATCAAGATCGGCACGGAACTGGCCAATAACCGCAGCAAGAACAGCAGCGAGTTCAACAGCGTCACGGCCAAGCAAAGCACGCTCAACGCAGGGGAAGAGCTGTCGGTGGTTGCCACGGGCACGGCTGCGGGGACTCAAGGCGATATCCAGATCACCGGCAGCGCCTTGAAAGCCGCCAATACGCTGTTGCTGGCGAAAAACACTGTGCTGATGCAGAGCGCGCAAAATACCGCGGATCGCAAGAACGAAGGGTCGAGCAACAAAACCGCGATTGGTGCCAGTTTCAACATTGGCGAGCAAAACGGTTTCACCCTGGACCTGGGGGCCCAAGGTGCCAAGAACAATGGCAATGGTAATTCCATCACCCAGGTCAACAGCACCCTCGACACCGGAAGTCTGCTGTTGCAAAGCGGTGGTGATACCACCCTCAAAGGTGCCCAGGTTCGTGCCGACAGCATCAAGGCGGATATTGGCGGCAACCTGAATATCATCTCGTTGCAGGACACCGAGTCCTCACGCAGCAAGCAAAGCAGTGGCGGCTTCGGTGCGAGTATTTGTATTCCACCGTTCTGCTATGGCTCCACCGTTGCGGGTTCTGTGAACCTTGCTGCCGCCAAGACGAACAGCGATTACAAGGGCGTGACCGATCAGAGTGGGCTGTTTGCGGGTGCAGGCGGCTACGACATCAATGTCGGCAAGACCACCACCTTGCAGGGTGCTGTCATTGCCAGTGAGGCGTCCGCTGATAAGAATCGGCTCAGCACTGATCGTCTGATCGTCAGCGATATCAAAAATGTCAGCGAGATCAAGAGCCAGTCTGCCGGTATTTCGGTGTCTTCAAGCAGTGCCGGTGGCGCCTCGATGGGCGGCAGCATTCCGCTGGCTCTCAAAGATGAAGAGCGTAGTCATACCCGCAGCGCAGTCAGCGAAGGCTCGATTGTGGTTCGCAACCCGGAAGGCGCAAATGACCTGGTGGGCCTCAACCGCGACACCGCCAATGCCAATCAGAAACTCGACAGGCCGGATGAAAAGGCCATGCAGGAGCGCATTGACCTGATTCAAAGCTCGGCGCAATTGGCCAGCGGTGTGATCAGTGCAGTGGGCAAGGCGAAAGCGGATGAGGCCAAGGCCCTGGCCGATCGGGCGAAAGTCCAGACCGAGGCTGGCTCTGCGGATGCAGCGGCGACGACGCAAGCGGCCAACGCTGCTTACACCGAGGCTCAACGCTGGCAGGTGGGAGGCGACAAGCGTCTGATGGCGGACATCGCGTCTGGCCTGATCGCCGCAGGCCTGGGTGGGGCGCCCGTGGGGACCAGCGTGGGTATCGTGGCCAACACCGCTTCCAGCGACATCTTCAACAAAATTGGCGATTACGCTCAGTCGCGTGCCAATGATCCCAAGTTGGATGCCGCCACCCGAGCGGCTTGGGCAGAAGGTGGTGCGGCGCGTGTGATGTTGCACGCGTTGGCCGGTGCCGCTATCGGGCTGTCAAGTGGCAACGTGCAAAGTGGCGCGCTGGGTGCGGGCGCCTCGGCGGCCTTGATGCCAAGCATTGCGGCGGCATTGGGCAAAAATGGCATCAAAGGGGCAGACCAGGATGCGTTGGCTGCGCTGGTGGCAGTGGGTGTGGGAGCAACGGTCGGCGGCGGTCGTGGATCGACGGGAGCGTTGGTTGCAGGAACTACGGCAGGTGCCGTCGACCAATACAATCGACAAGCGCACCCCACCGAAGCGCGCCTCATACAAAAAGAGGCCGATAATCTGGCGGCGCAGGCCGGAATATCCCCGGCCGAAGCGGAACGGCGCATGGCCGCAGCGTTGGCGTTCTATACCGACAAAGGATGGGGCGCGACGATTGATAAAGCCGGTGAAAGCCAGTTCGATCCGCTGACCCTGAAGCATCTGGGCGAAGCGTTGGCACCGCTGGCGGCGATCTACGACAACAGTGCTTTGTACCCCGAAGGAACGCGCCGATCCTACAGCGGCGACGAAACCGTCAACCTGCTGAAGAACTTCAGTACCACGCATGCCAGCGAGTACAGAAACGGCAACATCAACATCAGCTACCTGGGCGACCCCGACACTTACAACAGCGCCGGGTTGGTGGACTATTACAAAGCCAATCTGGATTACCGGGACAAAGTCTCTGGAGGCAGCGCCCAAGGCAGTTCCGCGGGCATCGGGCGTAGCGTGCTGGAGGTGGCCCAAGGCATGAGCTCGCTGTTCAAGCTTGCCCTGGGCGGTAATTCATTGGAGGAAGCCAACAAACTGATCAGTCCTTTTGTGGACCCGTCCACCGATATCATTAATGACTGGAGGACTCAGTACGGCGGCCAAGGTCTGGTGTTTGGTCTGCAGGGCAATGACTACGAGCAGTACGCAAGGAACACCAAGATCGGTGCGGATGTATTGCTGATGGGGTTGCCTGGCCCTGCAGGCAAGACAAGACAGTTGGAAAAGGTCGCGGAAGCGGCGAAGGCAGAAGGTAAACTGGCGCAACAGGTCCATGACCTCGAGCTGGCGTTGCCTCCGGAAAAGCCGACGGGCTACAGCGTTGCGTTTGAAACGGCCCTGGACCCGGCTGACTTCGGTCGCAGTCGAAATGTGCATTTCAACAGGTCCAATGCTGCGCTGGACAATGCAATGAAAATGGATTCGG
Organism: Pseudomonas sp. GW821-FHT05H12; assembly: GCF_059419385.1. Taxonomy (NCBI): domain Bacteria; kingdom Pseudomonadati; phylum Pseudomonadota; class Gammaproteobacteria; order Pseudomonadales; family Pseudomonadaceae; genus Pseudomonas; species Pseudomonas sp. GW821-FHT05H12. The sequence goes on from NZ_JBWKRS010000002.1 coordinate 54,778, forward strand.
CGTTTGCAGAAATGATGGAAACATTGATCCCTAACGTTCAGTCCTCGGTTGCGAAGGTCGGCGGCCGCGCGACGCCAGCGGGATGGACATGGGAACATGCGTCGTCGTCGGTTGCTTTCAATCAGGAAGGCATCATGCGATTAGTCCCGAGCGCGCAGCACACGCCAGGCTCTCCCTGGTGGCGGGTTCTTCACCCTGATCCCGGCGCGGCGGGCGGCTATTCTGAATGGGCCATTCCACGGGGCGCCCCAAAAAATTAGGAAAAAACATGAATATTGCTGAACTGAATATCAATGTCGGGGGGCATGCGAGCCTGGGATTCAACGGCGAAGAGTCCTGCGTGCGTGCGGTTGAGAAGCGGCTTGGCCACTCGCTCCCACAAAGCTATCTTCACTTGATCCGCAGTGCCAACGGCGGACACCCCGAAGTCGGGACCTTTTTCCTGGATACTTCGACGGATTCCAGCGTCAGCGTCGATTGGTTTTATCCATTGGGGGCAGGCGGCGCCGAGAGTCTGGAAAAGGCGCTTGAGGATTGGTCTGAAGTGCTAGGTTCCTCGATGTTGCCATTCGGTCGTGATGGCGGGGGGAACGTGTTTTATATTTCGCTGGCTTCGCCGTCGGGCGCCGTTTGGTACTACTCACATGAAGGTTCGGAGCGAATCTTACTGGCAGAGAGTTTCGAGGCGTTTTTGCAGCAATTGATCGTTCACCCGGATTTTATTTGAGAAGCGCTATGAATCGATACGAGGGCAAACCCTTTCTACGCCTGTTGGAGTGCTATGTGCTGTCGGCCATTGATGAGCTGACAGACGAGCAAAAAACAGCCTTGAGTGCATTGGAACCCAAGCTGCACGAGCTGTATGGGGTGCAAGGCAACTGGTCTGAAGTGGTTGCGGCTCAAATGGATTTTCCTGAGTCGCTGGCGGGCAAGATCCGCGAAATATGGCGTGTGAACTCAGAGAAATTTGCCGCGGCGGGGGCACACATCAACGCTGAAGATTTTGCGAAAAACTTTGTGGACACCAATTTTCCTCCAGCGCCCTGATGGGCGTTGACCTGTCGATTATTGGAAGGCATGTGGCAAGCGGACGTAGCCGCCTGCCACACGTGTAGCGTTACAGCAACTTGCGTTGGACGGCTTCGTCCAGCGTGCTGCGTGTCAGCGCCTCGACCACTTCCCGGGTGTCGGCCTGGAATGGAATCGTCACGATCAATACCAGGTGCATCCAGGTACGCACCGACTCGCTCTTCTTGACCCGGCCCAGCTCTTTGCCGTCCTTGTCCTTGAACACCGTTTCCAGGGTGAAGGTGTTCTTCGCCGTGGACGGGATGATGAAGAACGTAGCGCCGGTGATGATCGCCGAGGCCATGCTGAACTGTTCGTTGTTGTACAGGGTGGCTTCGGCGTAGATGTCCGAGTCCACCTTGTCGGTGCTCACCCGCGAAAAGCGGTTGGACTGGCGAAACGCGTCAGCCACAGCCTTTTCCCACAGAACCGTGTTCGCGCCAGCGGTCGCATTGCCCGGACCACCGTTGATCTGGTTCAGCGCTGTAGTGCGCACGAACGCGGTGGGTTTTTGTGCCGGTGCGTTGGCGGTTGGCGGCCAGGTCTGTACCGCAGGCAGCTCGTGTTGCGAGTAGGACACGCAACCGCTCAGCAATACGGCGGCGAACACCAGGCTGTGCTTGATCAATCCTTTCATGGGTTATTCCTTGGGCAGCTTGGCGGTGGCGGAGTCGAGCAGTTGTGAGACCAGCTCATTGAGCTGTTTGGCACCCATGGTCGGTGCCCAGTATTCGCGGCCATACAGGCCCACGTTGCGCTCGAACTTGACCTCTTCCTTGGCGCTCGCCAGTTCCTTGCCGTTGCGGTCGACGATCACCAGGTCGCCGGCCACGTCGAAAGTGTCGACGTAGATCGGGCCGTTGACCCAGATCCATACGGTCAATGTGAGCAACGCGCCGGGGAAGTACCCCGGGTGCGGCCCACGGTGGCCCTTGAGGGAGGTCATGTTGAACTTCAGCAGGACATCGTCTTCCCCCAGGCGCGTAGGGTATTCGGTGACCTGCTTGAAATAGCCCGCTGTGCGCACGTACTGATTCAACTGCGCAGTGAGGGAGCGGCTGATGGCCGTTTTGTTGGCGTCGTTGATGTCGGCGGCGGTGACGGCGACGTCGGCGATTTGCGCACTGCGTGGGCTGCTGGTGGACGCCGGGTGGAGCGGGGCGCCGACGGGACCTGTGACGTTGTACGACACGCAGCCGGTCATCGACAGCGCCGCGATCAGGGCGGTCGCCCGGAGGAAGGTTTTCAACACGTAATTCCCTATAAATGAACCAAGCAAGCCATTGTCTCGACTTGCCTGGGGATAACTTGAGTGCGTAACTTTTATTTCATCAATGGCGTTCTTGAGGGCGCGAGCAGTGCGAGGGAGGCGCAGGGTCGCCGCCGCCAGGGTGTGACACCCTCACGGCTTTGTTTGGCGCCAACGGCTCTGCGCCAATGGCGGGCGAAGCTTGAACTGGATGAAATCTTCGGGGTTTACCTGCCCGTGCGTATTGATCATCAGGTCGGCGCGACCGTTGCCCGAGAGGTCGATGGAGACGCTGCCGCGTCCGGTTTTTTCGTCATGTGCAAGAATACTTTCACCTGCCTTGCCACTGAAGGCTTGGGTAAAGACCAGCGCTGGCGTATCGGCTTGTTGCATGGCACCGCTGACATCGATCTTGTCGGTGCCGGTGGTGAAGTCCATCAAGGTGTCGGGTTGATCGGGCGTAGAGTCGCTCGCGTGGCGGTAGACAAACGTATCGGCACCGTCGCCACCGCGCAGTTGGTCCGAACCGCCGTTGCCAGTGAGCTGGTTATCGGCGGCATTGCCGATCAACGCGTCCTGGCCCGAGCCGCCTATGGCATTTTCGATCGTGCAGCCTCTGGCAATCGAGAGGTTGCCCTGCAGGCCGCCTACGTCGGAAAACGTACCGGCCTTGAGGTTGAGGGTCTGGTTGGAGCGGTAACCGGAAAAATCCAGGGTGTCGTTGCCTGCCCCGTCCCATATGCAGGCGACGAAGCGGTCATGTGCGGATTTGAGCGTGTAGTAGTCCCTTCGAGTATTTGAATTGAAGCCGTAGGTGTTGTTTTCTCTGCGGGTTCGATGGTTCGCACCGTAGTGCTTCTGGATGGCCGTGATGTCATCCATCATGGGCGCCTTGGGTTTGGCGCCCAGGTCCTTGCCGCTGCTGCGGTCACCGAAATAGCTCATGACGGTGTGGGCAATGGAGTCCTGCGCATAGACGCGCTGGTTTTCTGATGCACTGCCGTCGTAGTGGCCGGGGTGACGAAGCCCCAGGGCATGACCGATTTCATGGGTCATGACGGCGCGATCGACCATGGCCGGGTTATAGAGGGTTTCGCCCCCTCCGTGCCCGTTGGGTGTTGGGTAGGTGCCTTGCGCGGTTTTGATAAAAGGCGAAATGCCAAACGTCAGCCGGCCTTCGGCTGCGCCACCATTTTCGGTGAAGGCCAGGTTGGCCGCGTCACTCCAGGACTCTATCGAACGCCGTGCCTCGCGTTTCTGTGCCTCGCTGAACCAGCCGTTATTGAATGAATAGGCAATTTCAGTGACGTTGTTTTTATTTCGGTCATGCCATTTTCGGATACCCCCGGTGAGTTGCCTGGCGCACTGTTGTTCGTCGAAGGCGCGCTTGTTTATTTTGGAGATATAGGGGTCGTCCGGACGCAGGGTTGGGTCCTGCGCACTCCGGTTGCGCCCGGCAGGTTTATCCACATTGCGGGTGGGATCACCTCGATCTGGTGTCAGGGGCTGATGGTCTGGTCGGGGCATAGGGCGCAAAAAGGGTTGGATGAACGGCCGTACGAAAGGATGGCTGATGAACGGGCGCACAAAGGGGCGAAAGATCAATGGTAAATGGAAGGGCCGGAAGAAATTCTGCGGCGTCGAAGGGCGAGTGAACGGCATGACGAAACCGGGGAATCCAGAAGGTATTCTCATGTGAGGAATATTCCAGGGAGATCTTTATTTTTATCCTTGGTCAATGACGTTGGGCAATGTCCTATTGCGCTTATTAAGCTGGCAGTGCGGTGACTGGCGGCCAAGGATTTTTATGTTTCTTGAAGGTTGCCATGGGTGAGTGTCGCATGCTGTTGCAGATGTATGGTTTTAAAGTCAATGCGCTGGTGTACCGCAAGCGTCGAACTAGAGTGGGTTCCATCTATTTGTATGGATGGGCTTTTCGAAAGTCGTCTACTGGACACTAAAAGACATATACATGGGCTTACAGGATTGCCTGTCTCATCCTCGTGTTGGGTAAAGCAATACCCAGGCTTAACCCGAACTGAAGGCACCTTGCGTCTGATGCTGTGTAGGCATCATTTATCCGCGAGGTCCTGTCGCCATGTCCCCTCTCTCCACGTTGTACCTGCGCCCTTTTTTCCAGGGGGTCGCCGTCGTCTCGTTGATCGCGCTCGCCGGGTGCGGGCTGTCTTCTTCCCGCGATGAGGCCAAGCCTGAAGCAGCCACCGTCGCAGCGCCTCTTTCCGAGCTGAGCAGCGAGCCGGTGCAAGGTGCGCTGGTCAAGCGTATGGCGCTGCCAGCCCCGATGACTGCGCGGTTGATGGCGCAAGACTCGACGGCAATGGCGTACCGCAGCGAACCCCGTGAGCAATACGCTAACCTGCCGGACAACCCGGTGCACCGCGTGGTCGAGACACCGGTCTCGACCTTCAGTGTCGACGTCGACACCGGCAGCTACGCCAACGTGCGACGGTTCCTCAACGGAGGTCGTTTGCCGCCTGACGGCGCCGTGCGATTGGAGGAAATGGTCAACTACTTTCCCTACAGCTATGCGCTGCCCACGGACGGTTCACCCTTTGGCGTGACCACCGAGGTGGCGGCCACGCCGTGGAATCCAGACACGCAATTGCTGCGCATCGGCATCAAGGCGTCCGACCGCGCCGTGGCGCAGCTGGCGCCGGCCAACCTGGTGTTCCTGGTGGATGTATCCGGTTCCATGGACCGCCCGGAAGGCCTGCCGCTGGTGAAAAGCACCTTGAAGTTGCTGGTGGATCAACTGCGTGAGCAAGACCATGTGTCGCTGGTGGTGTACGCCGGTGAATCGCGTGTGGTGCTCAAGCCCACGTCCGGCCGCGACAAGGTGAAAATCCGCAATGCCATCGACCAGCTCACCGCAGGCGGCTCCACCGCAGGAGCCTCGGGTATCGAGCTGGCCTACCAGATGGCCCGCGAAGGCTTTATCGACAACGGCATCAACCGCATCCTGCTGGCGACCGACGGTGACTTCAATGTGGGTGTCAGCGACTTCGACAGCCTCAAACAGATGGCCGTGGACCAGCGCAAAAGTGGTGTCTCCCTCACCACCCTGGGGTTTGGTGTGGACAACTACAACGAACACCTGATGGAGCAGCTGGCTGATGCAGGCGATGGCAACTATGCGTATATCGACAACCTGCGCGAAGCCCGCAAGGTGCTGGTGGACCAGCTCAGCTCAACCCTGGCGATCGTCGCGCGGGACGTGAAGTTGCAGGTGGAGTTCAACCCGGCCCAGGTCAGCGAGTACCGTTTGCTCGGCTATGAAAACCGCGCGCTCAAGCGTGAGGATTTCAACAACGACAAGGTCGACGCCGGTGAAATCGGCGCAGGGCATACGGTAACTGCGCTGTACGAAATCGTGCCGAAGGGCAAGAAAGGCTGGATAGAACCGTTGCGCTACGCCAGTGAGCCTTCGTCGGTAGGCAACTCCGCTGAGCTGGCCATGTTGCGCGTACGCTACAAGCCCGCTGCGGGGGGCGACAGCCGATTGATCGAGCGCCCGATCAGCAACGCATCAAACAAGGCCAGCGACGACCTGCGCTTCTCGGCGGCCGTGGCCGCCTTTGCCCAACAGCTCAAGGGCGATGGCCGCTACACTGGGTCCATGAGTTTGAGTGACACGGCCGCACTGGCACGCTCGGCCCGGGGCGATGATCCCTTTGGCCTGCGCAATGAGTTCGTGCAACTGGTTGAAATGGCCCAGGCCCTCAAACACTGATTTCCAACAAACCGCCCACCTGTAGGAGCCGGCTTGCCGGCGATAGCGGACTCTCTGTGGCGCATGCGTCACCTGACACACCGCCATCGCCGGCAAGCCGGCTCCTACACGGAATACCGAAAGGAGTTCGCCACCCGCATGGCCGTCCCAGACGATTCACCCAGCGATGAAGCGCTACTGGCCCGCTACCGAACCGGTGAAAGTGCCGCGTTTGAGGTTCTGTACGCGCGGCATCGCCAGGGCTTGTACCGGTTCTTGGTGTCCTTGAGCAACAAAGCCGAACTGGCCGAGGAAATCTACCAGGAGACCTGGCTCAGCCTGATCCGCAGCAATACCCAGCCACAGGGCCGGGCGAGCTTTCGTACCTGGTTATTCCAGATTGCCCGCAACCGGTTGATTGATTACTGGCGCAAGCACGGCATTCACAACCCTTTGCACGACAGCTACGACGAGCAACTGCATGCCCAGGCCGACGACAGCGCCGGCCCCGAGCAGCAATTGAGCCTGAGCCGCGACCAGGCGCGTCTCGACGCTGCGTTGCAGGACTTGCCCGAAGACCAGCGCGAGGTCTTCCTGCTGCGCCTGCACGGCGACCTGGAAGTGCCGCAAATCGCCGCACTCACCAACACGCCGCTGGAAACCGTAAAAAGCCGCCTGCGTTACGCCCAGCAGAAACTGCGTCGCCTGCTGGCCGAGGAGATATCCGCATGACCGACTCCCGACACACCCCGGATACCGACGACGTGCTGCTCCAGCACTATCGTCAACACAGCACCGGCGAACCGCCTGCGTCCCTCGACGCCTTCATCCTCGCCACCGCCCGCCGCGAAGCCCCGGCCCCACAGCCGACCCTGTGGCAGCGCTGGCTGCAAGCTTGCCAACGCCCGCGCTGGCAGATGGCATTCGCCACCGTGGCGGGCTTGGCGCTGATGATCGGCGTGGTGATGCGCTCGCCCGTGCCACAGCCGGAAATCTCCACGGCTACCTTCTCCGCGCTCCACGAAGAAGCCGCCCGCCCGACGCCGCCCCCGATGTCGGCCCCTGCGCCCGTGGCACGCCTTGCCGTTGCACCGAAGGCCGAGAGTGCGCAAGTCATGGGCTCGATGGCGGATGAGTCCAGCGTCAGGCTCAGCAAGCGCGCGCCGGTGGCGTTGCCTTCGTTGGAGGATGGGTTGCATGAGATAGTGAGGCTGCGTGAAGCAGGGCAGGCGAGGGCGGCGGATGAGAAGCTGCTGGCGCTGCATGCGCGCTTCCCCGGGGAGGATTTGCCGGCAAGGTTGGAGGCATTGCAGAAGCGGTGAATTGACACCCATAAAAAAGCCCCAGGCCTTTCGACCTGGGGCTTTTTCGTTCGTATCTGGTGCCCCGGCGTCGTTTGAACTGGTCAGTAAGAGGCCTGTATTTATTGGGCCTGCTTGGTTGTGCGTCGGTTAGGCATACACGTGGGCATACACGGTGCTTCTTTCTGGCCACTGCTTTCGTGGTATCCCCCCAGGATAAAGCAGTAACAAATCGTCAGCGGTGTGTTGCCATCCAGGTGGGTTATTACTTCTTCGTTCGACCTTCTGCCGCCAGTGATGCGAGGGCAAGGGTAATGAATCCAGAATTTTCATCCAGCGTGTCGAGTGCACCTCGGATGTTCTGTGCTACTTCAGTTGAGCCTCTTTGTTCCACCCAATTTGAAAGCTCCTCAATGGCAGCCCCAAGGGCGAGCTGGTTTTCGTTAAGGCGCTTTAGCAATGAGGCGAGCAGTGAGACGTCTTCCACAAAAATTCTCCACGGCAGTGACTTTGAATAGGGCCAAGCGCTCTAGAGCCCATGCGGATAACACTTTTCCACAATGCTGTTGGACACGTGGTGACATCTAGGAAGCTAGCTATTTCTATCACCTTCTAAGGGAAATGAGGGGGCACGCACCTTTTTCTGTAGTGTCCCGGGTGATGGCAAAATAATGCCTATACTCCATCCGCCGTTGAGGCTTGAGAGTTTCGCGATCCTCGGTAATGGCAGCGTCAGATCTTTGTTCTGCAATCTCGTTCAATCACTTGATCGTCAAGGAGATGTCATGTCAAACATTTTGCAGTTGCTACCAAACGAACTCGTTCAAGATCCCGATTATCAGGCCGCACGCACCCTGGCACTTGAGACCGCTAGTGCACCTATTGCGGAGGTTTCTAGTCAACCGGTGATCCTGATTTCTGCAAGGCCTACAGGCTATTGGAATAACTCAGGTATCTACGTTCGCAAGGGATTGCTGCTGGCTGTGAGTTATGTTTCAGGGCAGTGGCGTACCAATCCCTACTGGGGGCCGACAGGTGCCGCTGGGAGTGATCGGTATACAGCAGGAAGTACCTATCTGAGACCTGGGGCACCAGAGGGTTCGCTCATTGGTAAAGTTGGCGGTGATCACGTTGGAGGTGGTAGCGAAACGTTTTCCATAGGTAACTATGGGTTCGTACCCCCCGATCTAGAGGGTTTGCTCTGGCTTACAGCTAACGATGAACCTAAGGGATTTGGGGATAATAGCGGTGGGATATTAGTCACCGTCAGTGTGATTTCTTAGCTCTCTATCTGAACGGCTCAGGTTCCTCCGAGCCGTTCTTCAGTCCTGACCCAGAATTCTCGCCGGGGCCCCTGTGACTTTCGAGTACGCACGGGGCATGAAACCCGCGGGATCGATTTAGTGGGAAGCGTTGGAAGTTACTGAAATTTCAATCGTTGAAATTGAAAGGATTTTGAAGAAAAGAGGGCATCATTACCGTATGGGTAATGGTGTTCTCAGCTGGCCCAATCGGTAGGGCAAATGCCCAGGTGAGCAGGAGTTCACCTGCTCACTAAGCTGGAAGGCTGTCCGCTAATACTATCCCGCGGGTTTCCTATCCCCTACCTTCAGATTGCTCCAGGGTTCCCACTTTAGAAACAAAGCCAAGAGCATGATCGACATCGCTTCGCTGGAGGAGCAATACAGACGGGGCTAGGGGGATGCCCCAATGAAACCGTGTTACGCGCGTTACGCGTGTTACGGATACATATAAGATGCTGATTTTAAATGATTTATTTTGAGTTACAGAGCTGTGACTGGTTTGCTGGTATACGTGTTACATGGCAAGTAGCTGTTACAACGTTGAATGCTCTGGAGGAGGGGTTGGTGTTGAGTAAGACGCAAATCATCAACCTAGGACTTCCACTTATTTGGGCCTTTGGCCAAAAGCAAAACGCCGGCGCGGTTCTGGTGTAGCCCGATAGTCAATGCTCACAGCATGCGACTGCATATCTATCTGCCCCATGCCAAATGTCTTGTCGCACTCGAGGCATGGTTTGCGGTACGTCATCGGCGACACTGGGGGCTCTCCGGCGCGGGTGAATACCGAGGATTTCGTCCAGGTTCAAAGGCAGTCATGACTCACAAGGGGAAGCCTTTGAACTGGCGTTCAAACATCTTCAGTTGGACTGCGGGCCAGAGGTGTACCGGGCCTGTGACGCTTACAACAGACAATCAGCAGCCTCTACCGGCAAGCTGGAGTCATCGCACAGCGGCAGGCGCACCTTAGCGGCCAAGGTGGTGGCCGTAACAAGTGGTGTTGAGATGATGCAGACCATTCTTGGCCATTCTAAGCATGATCACAAAAAGCCTTATTTAACCGTCAGCCAAGTGACAATTCGACATGCCTTTGAGGTTGCGCTGGCATAGCGATATCAGCAATGCTTGTTGGATACAAGTTTTCCTAGGATTCACACAACCAGCGGGAAGCGGGCGCTGGGGGCTAACTCGTTAGAAAAGGAGTTCAAATGTCTTTACCACTTACCGAAACGGTCAGACGAACCACGTGCCTAATTCAAGGCATGATGGAGTTCTGGAAGGAGGCTCACGGTTGGGCTCCAATCGAGGCTGCAGAGCTGCTGAATAAATCAATGCTTGAATGGCAGGCCTCACTGGCAGATCAACTGTCAGGATGGTGCGGCGTGTTGAATGACGGCCAGCTAATTCTCGCTTGGGCAAACCTAGGTGCGTTAGTTGAGGGCCAGATGAAGTTGTTTTTGTCTGTCTATTACCGGGATTATTTAAAAGATGCTGACGTCATCAAAAAGAATGGGCGAATCCTAGATCCTGACGGAGTAACTCTGGAACCATTGATTCTCTTTTTTAAAAGAAGAATTTGGGCTCCTGAAGAAGAATGGGAGACTTGGGTGCGGATGGTGCAACAGCGCCGTAACGCGATACACGCTTTCAAGGCCAAAACTATCGGTAGCACAGATGAGCTGCATGCTGCGTTGGCCAAACTTCTAGAGTTCGTGAATTCTATAAATGAGCGGCTACCATATCCCGATGGACATTATGTCTCTCGAGAATACTAATCCTCTTAGGTATTTAGGTCCACGGTACAGATATCGTCCGCCGGACTATGAAAAATCCGTTGCACCCTCAAGCCCGCTCCGAGCGGGCCGAGGACGTAAGGGGGCAGCGATTTTCGCGTCCTCAACCAGAGAACGATTGTGTATGAAAAAAGGAATTTTGCCCGTTGCGATCATCTGCCTTGTAGGGTTCGGAGTTTTCCTCATTGCGGAGGCTTGGAATGGCTACGCTTTCGATCCTGCAACACTTGGCTTCGGAGCTGCCGTGTTAATAAGCTCGTTTTTTGTTTACCGCGTCTGGAGCCGAAGCTAAATCGCATTGTGGAAGGAGCACTCTTTGGCCAACGCCAGATCATTGTTTAAGCGCCGCAAGGTAATGGGCGTTTTCCAGGCCGCACGCGATCACTGTAAACGGGGCTGGTATTGCCAACTGGAGTGTGGCTATTCGACCATCGCAACTGGTCGGAAGTAGGCTCGTCCAAAGACGGCGTTTTGCCCGCTCTGCACCTAGCCAACCGTTCCAGGAATAATGACAATGGATGGTCTTACCTTCATCGTAGAAATAGCTAAAGCTTTGGCATGGCCTGCTGCTGCAGTTTTGCTAGGTTCGCTTTTTCGTAAGCAGTTAGCGGATCTATCAAAAGCCCTCACTAAAGGAAAATTTGGCAGCTTGGAATTTGAGTTCGCTCGACGTGTAGCGGACGTGGCGGCTTCTGTACCCGATCTACCAACATCTTCGGTGTCTCCTACCGCTATCGGTCATGCGGCTATGAACCCACGCGGAGCGATATTAGAGGCATGGTTAGCTGTAGAGGAGCAGGCGATAACGTTAGCGCTATCGCGCAATCTGGTGCAGCCAACGGCTCGCCGCTACCCAATCGGTGCTATCCAGGGGATCGCTAAATCAGGACTTCTCAGCCCGAATCATGTGCTCGCCCTTAGCGAGCTTCAACAATTACGCAACCGCGCAACACATGATCCTGATTTCTCACCAGATCCTGATGCTGTGGTCAGCTATGTCCAGCTAGCCCATGATCTAACCAATGAGTTGAGAAAACTCACGCCACTTGGTTCTGATGTGTAGGAAAAGTTCGCTGCGTAATCAAGCCTGCCAAGGTGCGGGCCGATCTAATAGAAGTGTATCAACTGAACAGAATAGAGGACTGTAATCATGCTATGGAGTGTACTTAAGGGCGCCGCCGAAATTGGCATGGGTATCTACCAGAGGATTACCGAGGAAGATGCCAATAAGGAGAAAGTCGACCAGCGCTATAGGAACCATTTTCTGCCATGTAACAAGTGCGGAGCCTTGGCTAAGCCGCTCGAAGGAACCCAGCGTAACTACGGATGTGAGTGCGGCCACCGGTTTGCCGGTCCTAAGCACCCTTATTGAGAGGCTAGTGAAGCTCTGCGGGCACACTGACCGCTGTTCTTGGCGACCAGCAAACGATTTAAGGAACGATCGCTACCCCCTCAAGCCCGCCCTGTGCCGGCCGAGGACATAGGGGGCGGTGATCGTGCCAAAAATCGAGCAGGAATAGAGCATCACGAACATGAGTAGCAAACGCTACATTGCATTGTCGACTTCTTTGACGCCCGCAATGGATATCGCCCATGCAGGTGCCTCACACCTCGACAGGGAGGAGTACCAGGCTTTGGTTAAGGGACGAGCAATGTAAGCAGCTCTTCAGCGATCTGGATAACCCACAGTCGGCACACCTTTTTGAAGTCGCTGTCGTGAAGACTCTAGACCACCGCGTTGAGACGAGAGAGGCGGTCTGACTTGCAACTGAAATGTTCGAGGAAATATCGCACCAGGTGCACCGAAGCCCCGCCGTAAAACGTGGGGCTAAGGACGTAGAGGCACGCAATTCCGCACGCCTCAGTTCAAGGAATGACAAGTGAAATACAGCATTGACTATCAGCAGTTACACCAAGGTAGCCAGCGACCTTCTGATGATGGAGATGTCGTCGGTGTGGAATTTGAAAGTGAGTCGGGATTCGCTCTCATACCCAATGTCGGGGATGTCGTGTACATCCCAGCTATGGAGGGGCACGCTAGCGTGGAAGGTCTGGTGAAGACGCGCCTCTTTAGCTACACCCGCGTCGGCGCAGAACTCTACTGTGGAATCAATATCGTGGTTGAAGAATGCGACGATATTAACTGGGCCGCCCTGATCAAAGAGTAAATTTGGGTAGGCCCGCTCACGGGCCTGCTTTATTGCAGGATAGGTCGCTCATATGCACCGGGAACCGTCGTCTAGTTACACCATAAATCCAGTTGTAAAAAAACGCTGGGCCGTAGTAGTAGGAGAGGCGCGGTTTCGCGCTCCATGATAGAGCAGAAGAAGACATGATCGATTTGAGCGAAAAGGAACGCCGCTTGGCTGAGTGGGAATCAACTCTTACAGATATGATTTTTGAAGGCAGTCGAACAGCCTGGCGTTTCTTTCTACTGGATGATTTAAATAAGATGTTGACTGAGAAGTTAATTGATGTTGTCGAGGCCAAATATATGCGCGACCGCGTCGAGTCGGCCTTCATCGCGTTGACTCAAACCTGATTGTCGTTATATAGGAAAAAGAAATACTAAATGACAGATAGCGAAAATCGGAGGCTCACACCTTTGGACGATTGGTGGGGAGAATTTTTGACCCTACTTACGACGAAAAACATCTGACGTTTGCCAATTAGTCAGTTTTGAATGACGGAGACGGTCGGAGGCCGCCTGACCCGACCGGCGATTTTTTGCCGAAAGGAGACCGTCTAGAAGCGGAAGCTGACTAGCTCAGGTCATGGACTCGGCGTAGCCATCTTCCAAGGCGTGAACCAGCCTGGCTAACACGACGTAATCTTTTCACTTTGTAGGAAGTCGAACCCCTGCAGAGTGATTATTTTCTGTCTGGCTAACCCACAAGCAGTCTTAACCTATGCTGTGGAGAGCGTTCGAGGGGGCTCTGTGTGAATGGACACAACGCGGATTATATAAAACAGATCATGGCCAAACCGAAGGGGCTGACTGAAAGCGAGATGTGAATACACATGGGCTTTGGTAGCTGTGGACACTGAGCAGTCAGGGCACGTTCTGAAAACTATTAACAACAAGACTCTATACGGCAAAAGACATGACAAAAAGCCACTTTTACTGCTCTGTAACTTTGTGATATCGTCATGATACTAATTAAATGGACTTTGCTATGAAAGTTTACTTTACGCCAGTCAAAATTGCAGTATCGAGCAGCAGGTTAAATATTACAGAGTTTTTTGATCACTTAACAAAAAATTACAATGGCGAATCGGACTTTAAATCTACAGATAAAGAAGTAAAATTCAAATTCTTTGAGGATGCGCAAGTCTTCATAGTGGTAGCGTTAACAACGAAAGAATTGAAAAACTTCTGCGAGGGGAGTGATACCGGGAGTGATTTTGTTTGGAAAATGAGCGACGATATTTTAAATAAAATAGCCGAGACGAATGTTCTGATCATCAGTAAGAAGAACTTTGCTGGGGCCTACTTGCACAATGAGGGGTCGGTGCGGATTAATACTTTCGAGTCGAAATTAAGATGGACGTTTAGACAAGTTCTTAGAGGTAAATATGGGAAGTCTAAAAGAGATGAAAAATTTAGCATTGAACGGCTGGTAGACTCCGACGACATTCTTAAGAAGGTATCTAGGCTAAGTGAGATAGATGAAATTAACGCAACCTTTTCAAATCCGGCTACTTCGGTAAGAATGAATGGTTCAATCTTCAAGGATGCTAAGTCTTTGAGAGTTACACAGCGTGTAGGAGCCTACTCTCTTAAAAAGCTAACAAAGAGAAAAGAACTTTCTGATTACTTAGAAGGTCTCATTAAAAATGGCTGCTCTAATGTCAGCATCAAGGGCACAGTCTCAGGAAGCCTCGCAGGAGAAACAATAGGCGTCGCCGATGCGGTAAACAGCATATACGCAATGGAATATTCAGAATATATTTCCGAGCTAAACGGTATAAGTCTTAGTCAATTCTTGCAAAGCAAACTTTTCACTATGGCTAAGAAAGAGATACTTTCTTCCACTCTTGTAAAGAAAGCGTAAGAGGTTAGCATGGAGAGGAAAATATTAATAGTCTGCTGTTTAGCTGCAGTTCTTACCTATGCCGTCACAATCTCTGTAGCAGTTAAGCTGGCTGGATGTTTGGATGTCGTAGTAGTCTCCTATCAAAATAGTATAAGAGGCTACATGTTTGCAGCATTTCTTGGCGCTTCCTCATTCTTAATCTCTCTCCTTACATTTCTTGTGATAAATATTAAAGAGAAAATGTTTGATAGTGCTGATTATCTAAGGCTCTATGTTCTACATCACAACTTGAAAGAGGGTGACTATATTTCCAAGAAAAGTCTTTATAGTCCACTTAGATTTATTAGCATGCTTCTGGTATTTGCTATCTTCTTATCGATAATAACTTCCGTCAGCCAGCTCACGCTTGGATTTTCAAGTAATAAGTTTGTTTTGTTGGTGCCTACTCTTGCTCCTTTTTTAGCTGTCTCATTTTTAATTTCTGCTCTTTATCAAATTCATAGTCTGATTAGGCAGTGGCTCAACTCAGGTAATGATGTAATAACAGTCAGCGAAGAACACCTATGAAATTCGTTGGGCACCCTCTGGTAGTCCGTCGGAAGTCAACTGTCCTATTAGAGTCTCTGCTCCCTTTCGATATCCTTGGAACTCATCGTTGGTATCGTTGTATTCCTATGAATGGATAGACCCAAGTCTTGTATACAGCTCCAAGCCACAAGTCAGACCTGCTAAACCCGACGTAATCGTCCGCTTTTGGCCGGTTATTGCCCTTTAAATAGCTGCTTTCAAGCAATTGCGATTTCTGCAGCACGCAGACACTAGAAGATTTCGGAAAGGTTTAACGCTTAAATTATTGGTTTCTGCAATTTTTAATTTTTCACTTTGTTTTTAAGATAGACTCTACTGCCTCCAATGCAGATTGGGCTATTCTGTCCGTCCTTATAGTTTTTGATGGTGCATCCATAAAGCTTGTTGGTTCCCTATCCGGCAGTAGCATATCCCCGCAAAAAATCTGCATGGACTTTTTACCCAGAAGAGAACCATTCAGTGTGTCGCTCACACCCTGAGAGTAAACACTATTTTGGAAGCCAATAACGAAAGCGTAACTAGCGAAGATCACGTAGGGGTCATCAATTAATGATCCATCAAATTTCACTGTCTCACTCGTCTCCGTCTGTATTTGCCTGTTTTGTAGCTCGCGAATTAATGCCTTTTCGATTTCAGTAATTTCTTTCTTGTCTCCTAGCTTAATAATAACGCCACGCTCTTGTCTTGACGTTGTATAGTCGAAGTTGTGAGGGGCAAGATCTTCCATGGGGTAGCATGACTCAATAAATTTTACGCCCAGTGCGGTGATTTTTGCTTCGTTGATCATTCCGCGTGCAATTAAGGTATTTAATGCCAGCTGAGTGATGCTATTGGCGTGGAGGCCGTTAAGAAAGTTTTTTGGATTAATGATTTTTGTTTTGACTATGCATGTATATCTTGTGAGTACATAGGCTTCTCTCAAGACATCGAGGTGCTCAAAAGCCAGATCTTTTAGGGAGTGTATAAAGTGACGTTTATAAGTAACAGAAACTAATCCAAGTGCTATAGACCGCGTGAGATTCGCATAGGGAATTGTTTTTTCTTCTTCAATATCTGAAACGCAGGCATCAAGTAAAGCATGGAAGTCGGCCGTATTAAGCTCCGCATCCATCATTTTCTGATCAACGACTTGATCCTTATAGAGTAATGTTCGATGAAAATCTACGATCCGATTTTCATTTCGTATCTGCATCCAATCGCGAGCAGCCTCTAGACTGATTTTCGTCAGTTCATATATGGCGTTTGCACCGGGTGCAAAGCCAAATCCCAGCTTTAAAACAATGTCGGAAATTTTAAGTAGCGATTTGGCTGTGTCTTTTTTTGAAAGAGCAGCAGCTTCGATTAGTGATTTTTCCATAATTACACTCCGTTTTTATGGCGGCGCAAGCATTTACATTGCCGAGAATTTAACACTGCTTCAACGTCACTATCACCTAATGCGGTGAGAATTTTTTTCGGTCTCCACGCCGGCCCCATTTGATCTGTGCAAAGAGGTAATGCTGCACAATGAGCCCCGCTTTCGTTTCATCTTCGTATGACAGTCAAGGCTAGGGCTTTCAGAGGTCGCTGGAGTAACTGCTGAGTGGTGCAGCCCAAGCTCAAGCAAGTAATACTTCCACGCAGACTGATCCCGATCGCTGCATTCGTTACCAATGAGTCCCACTCGGTTTGCTATCGACCGAATGCGATCATGAGCCCATAGCCGCCACAGATCAGAGGCCAAAAAATCTAATGTCTCTTGTAATTTGAGGATCTAACGAAGCATAAGCTGCTTAAGCTTCCGCTTCTTCGTCAACCGCTCTTTCTTTTGAGCTGAAGGTCTATGAAATCAAGCTCTGCCTTGATTGCATCAATCGTCAGTGTCTCAACCGTGGTGTCTTTGTTGGCTCTTGCGTTGAGCTTTTTAATCCCAGCCATGCCGACAATTATTCCGTTCAAATGCTGCTTTCGGGCTTTTAGGTAATCGGGCATCTGAGCGCTGTTCTGTGGTGGTTTGTTCATGGAAAGGCCTATGTTTGGCCCGAAGCAGCCGACCCTCGCAGGTTGCTTCGGGGAGGGTTCAGGTTAGGCCGCCAACAGGTCAAGTAAGCTGTATTGTTGTGAGCGGTCTGCAAGTTCTCGAGAGGTCCAGCTTCCGAAGTTTTCACCTTGCTCAGGAATGTGCAGCTTCAGCAGCGAAACCGGATCCAGGCTAATCAGTTTTCGTGCAGCCCACAGCTTGCCGCCGGTCACTAGAAGTACTTTCGCAGCCTCGTTCCACTGTTCTTCCAGCACAGTGTTCGCCAGGTGAGCCGCTTTGTTCTCGATCTTGGCGCGCTCTGTTTGTGCCTCCGTGATATGCAGATCAATCGTCACCAGCTCTTGCTCCAGCGCGGTGATCAGCAGTTGTTGGCGGCGGTGATGCTCAACCGCAGTAGTGAGGTTTTTTGCTGCTTTTTGAGCTTCTGCGTTTGCGGCTTTCTCTCCCTCTACATCGCCCTAGGCTACAGCCTGCGCATAAGCGGTAGCTGCGTCCGTTTCAGCTTGTCGAGCCTTTGCAATGTCTTCCTGAGCGCTTTGGCGGACCTGCTGCAGCCGGGTCTCAATGCTGTTGCGTTTTTCGTTGAGTTCCATCTCGTCGGCTTTCCAGTTCGCCATAGCACTGATATAGCCTGCTGCTATGTTTTCACGATCCGCGATAGTCTCTTGGCGATTAACTCCACGATCCAGCGCCTCGATTTGACGTTCGAGAGAGTTGATGCGGATGTTACGAGTGCTGATTTCACTGCGAACGGTGCTTTCTCGGCCTCTCGCCATGCCCTCGGGATTGTCTAGCTCTGCCTCGAGGGGGCCTAGTTCAAGCTGAAGGCTCTCCATTTCGACGGTCAGGTTGGCGCGGCGGTCTTTCAGGTCTTGGATTGTGTTCATCTGTGTTGTCTCTGAGCATTACGTTTGATGGGGATGGTTGATTGGCTGGCGAGGCCGGGAATGAGCCGGCGCTACCTCGATCAGCAGGCATGCCATCAGGCGGCCTTGGCCTCGCCTTCATCCGTTCCTGGAACTGTCTTCACCACATAGCAGCGTTGAGGTCCCAACCCAGGTAGCCGAATCAAGCTGGATGCCTTGCCGTCCGTTCCCGGCTCAAGCACGCCGCGTTGCAGCAACTCCTTGTTCACCGCGCTGATGTTCATGCCCTTAAAGATCTCGGCCCTCCAAGCTTCAGGCAGCACGTAATAGGTGTTGGTGGTGTGCAGGGCATCGCCCATGCCGTGTTCCATCGTCTTGCGAAAGCCCAGCCGATCAATCGTGCGTGGACCGTGCTCATCGATCTTGGCGGCGGCAGATTCCCAGCGGGTAAAGCGGCTTTCTCCGAACCGTTCGATGACCTGGTGTAACCGCGCCAAGATCGCGTCACCCTCGAAGTTACCGGCGCCGCCACGCTCAGCCAACCACGCATGCAGGCAAACCCGTGCAGCAGTCGTGGCCGTACCATCCGGCCAACCAGTGACGCCGAAGGCAGTGGCCAACTCTCCGGCCGCAGCTGCGAGGCCAAAGCGAAGGGCGGCACGTTGGGCTTGTCCACTGGCCGATGCGGGTAGGTTTTGGGTGATGAACTGCTCCACCGTGCGGCGAATGATCACTGTCCACCTGAGCATTTCCCCGGGCGCACACAGAGCGCGTAGGAAGGCGGTGAGGGGTGTGCCGTAGTATTTGGCTACACGGGCTTTGAGCGTATCGGAGAGGGCCGCAGCGTCCTCAAAACCGTTCAGCACATCGAACATCCCGAGGCCTTTGCTGGCATCCGCAGGCACGGCGAGCATGCGCACCTCCATACCGGCTTTCAGCTCCTTGTTGGCGTCTGCCATGTGTTGCGCCAATGTCTTCTCGCCGGTCGAGAGAAACAGCAAGCGCCACTCCTGCACCTGTCGGCCCGCTTGTCCTCGATCATTCGCCCGAGCCTTACCGGTGCCGTTGCCGAGCATGTACACCGTTTCGCCAATGATGCGCGGGTCGCACATGCCGATTTCATCCAGTACCAAGAGACCGTCTGAGTGTGCGGCGGCGATGGACTCCAAAGCGTTATCCGTCGAGCGCCACGAGCGCACCAGGCGCGGCCCGCCATAGACCGAGGCAGCGACCTGCAAGTGAGTGGTCTTGCCCCCGGAGCTGTCGCCATAGAGGTGAAAGCCGCCCGACTCATGCCCGAGCAGGTTAAGCAGAGGCCCCGCAAAGGCCACAGAGACGACAAACGCCAAGCGGTGATTGCCGACGCACAGCGCGCCGATTTGCTGCTGCCACTGCTCCAGAGAGCCCGCCTCGCTGATCGGTGGCAACTGGGCACCGGCCTCATAAAAATGCAGATGCTCGGCGTGCGAGCCGATCTGTTGTTCGGGCAGAAGGAAGGCCTTGTCGTGCCAGCCCAAGCGCGTCACCAAACGTGCGCGCTGGGCGCTATCGAAGCCGCCGAGGTAACTCTGCAGGTCATTGCGTGCGTTGCGCCCTGATCGACTTCCTGCAAGGCGCAGACCCATGTCTACCAAGGGGCCGAGTACGTCTTTGCCGAAGTCGCCGGTCATAGTTCGTGCCGGAATGTTCCAGCGTTTTTTGGCGCCGTCCGGGTCATCGAACTCGACCAATAAACCCCAGTTGTGGCCCTTGTCGTCGCGAGTGCGAGCGATGATTTCGAGAGACGAACAAACGGGGCGCGCCTCGCCATCATCGCCGGAATAAAACACCCCTTCAGGCGTCAGGCGAAAGCCGCCCGGCAACAGATCATTTTTCGATTTCGCAGGGCGTTTAGCGCGCGCCTTGGCCTTCTTTTCTTGAGGCTCAGTTGGCTCAGTGGCACTGCCGAAAAACTCACCGCTGTGCACCAGCTCGGCGACGTGGGCAACGGTCCAGCCTTTGGCTAACGCATCCGCTGCATCGTCGCCGTCTGCCCATTTTCCACCCTTGATGAGCGTGGGCTTTCCGCCTTTGCTGCTGGGCTTGAGCTTGAACACGTCGAGCGAGACTCGTTGTACCGAAGCGGCGCCCAACTCAATCAACTTGAGTTCGATGGCGTCCATGCAGGTCTTGCCGCTGGCATCGTTATCCGGCCACAGCACCACTGTGCGTCCTTTGAGTGGCGTCAGGTCGGCTTTGTGCCAAGAATTGGAGCCGTTCGGCCAGCAGGTGGCGATGTAGTCGGGCATCAGTTCAGCGGCGGCATCAGCAGCCTTCTCGCCTTCACACAGCACCACAGGCGCATCGGCACGCTGTACCAGCTCATCCAGGCGCATCAGAGGCCGAGGCTCCGGCAATCCTTGCCAACGCCATTGTGTGGTTTGTCCATCGGAGCGCTTGCACCAGGTCAGCGGTGCAAAGACCTTCCTGGGTTTGCCGTCTTCATCGGGGTCCAGGTCGAAGCGATACAGAGCCATGACTGGCTGGCTCTGAGCATCGCGATAGATCCACACCTTGGAAGGGGCGCCGTGTTGTCGGTGCTTAGCTGGGCACTTGTTCATGGCCTCGACCGGGATCGGCTGAATCGCGATCCACTCGGGCGCTGTGGGTTTGGTCGGTGCGCTTTTGGCAGTCGCAGAGCCAGCGGTAACATTGAGCAGATCCGCCAGCTTTTTGCAGGCCTCAACGTCCGTGCCGCCGTCGATGTAGCGCACCAGGTCGATCAGGTCACCGCCCTTATCGCCGGTGGCAAAATCCGCCCAGGTGCCTTTGCTCAAATTGACCTTGAGTGAGCCTGCACGTTTGTCCGTGCGCGTGGGGTTTGGTGCTGTGTATTCCTTGCCGCCGTCGACGCGTTTGCCGTTCGGCAGCCATTGAGCAAGCACGCGGTCGATGTTCTTCAGGGCAGCGATTTTTACGTCGGCAAAGCTGGGACGTTTTGAGGTGTTGCCGGTGCGCTGAGTCATGGTGCTGTCCTCGTTGCATACAGCGCATCGTTGACGTCATCGATCAGTGCTTTTGCCATCTCGCCCAGGTAGAACGCCGGCCAACTGAAACGCTCGCCCTCGTTACTCATGGCAGCATCGAGGGTCAGTTGATTGGCGTAGTGCTGAAACAGTGAAATTGCTTCAAGCGCATCCTCAAGGGGCACGCCTGCATTCACTCGAAATAACTTCTGGTGGGTGTCGTTGGCACACGAGAACTCGGCACGCCCAAGAGTGGTGGCAGTGTTCACAGTGCACCGCCTTTCTGGCCCATTGGCACAGAGGAGGCGTCACCGTACAAGGCGAGTGTTTTGATCAAGCCCAAGGTGCCGCGCACGTCCCAAATAACGGATGACAGCACGCGGTTGGACAGTACGGGTTTATCGCCGTCTAAATGATCTTCCAACAGCATGAGAACTGAGTCGGCACGGTCAAGGGCGCAGGTGATGGCATCAATGGGAATACCGGCTTCGGCGTCCTGGCTGACACAGAGGAGATCCTCGGGTAGTGAAAAGCCTGGGAGCATGCTCATTGGGCACCCCCTGCGGCTTCTAAGGCGCGAGCCTTGGACATATGGGCGTTGTAACGGGACAGACGTGTGGCGAGGCTGGAGTTGGCGTGTAAAGCGGCGAGAGCCATTGCTCGATGAGCTGCGGCGCGAATTCTGGACGGATTGAGGGCGTGCATTTGGTGAAGCTCCTGTATGTGAGGAGCTGCCACTGATCGTCGCCAAACGAATTAGGGTGGCAGCTGTGCGCGGGTTGGCGAACCGGGCATACAGGACCCCGGCAGACCCGAAGGTCTCCCACGCACAGCCGCCATAAAGCAGGAATGCGGGCACAAAAAAAGCGCCTGCAATCGGTATGGGGGCGCCTGTGCGCCTGTATGTGCTCGGGTCGCCAAACCCGTTCGCTGAATTTGCAGCGACGGGCACACAGTAGCGTCCGTTTTTTGAAAGTGCAACTGTGCAGATCACTTGCGGATTTTTTGGATGCGGCATAAGTTGATCAGGCATGTAGATTTACCTCAACGCCTCCGGTTGCCGCCGGGGGCGTTTTCGTTTCAGGCATGGACGTCCCAGCGCAGGGAGACAAAGGGCAGCAGGTCGCCTTCGAGGCAGGCGCGTGCATCCTCGTAGGCGGCTATCTGTTGGCCTTCGTCGACGATGATTGCTTGAGGGGCTTGGCAAGGAACTGACAATGTGCACCAGATGCCATCTCTCCATCGCATCACCATGACGTCCCGATTCAGGCGTTTTTGCTCTGTACGGTGGCGCTCAAAACGTTGCATCCAGCGTGACGAGAAACCGACTTTTCTGAGTACAGAGAAGGGCTGCAAAATGGCCCTATTGGCAGCTCGAATTTTCATGCTGCCACCTGATCGCGGGCAGCGATGCGTGCGCGAGTCCATGCCTGCACTTCTCCCAATACCCACGCAACCGGAGCCCCGCGCGCATTGCTATCGGTGAGCTTCACCGCTTGCGGAAAGCCGCTCTCTGGTTGGCTCATAAGTTTGTAAACCGTTGCGCGGCCGATACCTGTCAGGGCTATGACTTGATTGATGCGTATCAGCGTGGCGGCCGGATCGAACTGTCCCAGTTCCGTATAAGGCGCGCTGATCGGCAAGCATGCGGATCCGCTAGGGGCCTTTTGGTGACTTTCTGGTGGAGTGGAGGGGGCAAGCCCCACAACTTTTGCAGGTTGCTTTGGGGTGCTCATCAGGTTCTGTCTCCAGCGGTTTTTGCAGGTGAGCGCAGTTGGGTTTCAAGCCACGCGACCACGTCTTCGGAGCGATAACGAACCCGAGACCCGGTTTTGATATAGGGAAGTGAGTTGCTGCGAGAACTTCGCCAGGCGGCAAGCGTTCGGCTGGACAGACCTAGTGCATTAGCGACTTGGTCGGTAGTGAGTAAACAAGCAGGGGTGAGAGAGGTAGTGGAGTGGTGTGAAGTGTCGTGAGGCTGCATAGCGCGTTTCCTGTCGTAGTTCGTACAGGCCCCAGCTATGTAAACGATTTTCTATTTTTTAAAAGTTTTATTTTTATAGTTTTCGACGCAGATTTTATGGATAAGGCAATTTAATTGAGCAAGATCTCAGCAAAGTTTCAGTTTTTTACGGGGCTGTCCTACCTTGCCCTACTGGTTTTCTATACAGTTAAAAATCGGAAAGTGAGAAATGAAACCCAGTGAAGTCCCGACGAACGGTAGTCCCCTGAGCCCCTTCTGATAGTTCGATAACAGCGGCCCCTCCTCAGCGTGGGGAGACTGATAAGAGATGGACCCCAGAGGTTTTGGGCGCTCTAGGCGTAACACGCTTTTGACGCGTAACACATGTTGTACGGATCTCTTTTAATGCGTGTTACACAATAAATATTCAATAAAATCAATTGTTTGGTTGGTGTCGTAACGTGCGTAACAACAGTAACACCGATTTTTGATGGGGGGCGATTGGTGTATTCAACCCGCCTTGCCAAACTGTCCCTGAATAATGGTGCCATCTACTAGCTCATCCAGATGATCTGCGTACCACTGCATCATCACTCTGCGCTGAGGCAGGTAAACCGCCTTGTTGTACACCCCTGCTATTCCTTCCTTTGCGTGAGAGAGCTGGGCCTCAATGTGATTTTCATCGAAACCCTGCTCATTGAGAATGGTGCTCGCGATGTGACGAAAGCCGTGACCTGTTTGCCGACCGGCATATCCCAGTCTGCGGAGCGCCATTAGAAAGACTGTATTGCTACGGGGGATTGTCCTGTCTTTCCTGCCCGGAAATAGGAGAGGGTACGCACCTGTCAGTGTTCGTAACTCAGTGAGCGCTTCAATTGCCTGTCGGGAGAGAGGTACCACATGTTCGCGACGACGTTTCATTCGCTCGGCCGGGATCGTCCATAGCTTTTTGGAGACATCGATTTCTGACCAGCGTGCTTCTCGGATCTCGCTCGGGCGCGATGCTAATAAGGACAGCAAGCGAAGCCCTATACGAACGTCCTTTGCGTGAGGGTAGGAGTTGATCGCTCGAAGTAGCGCAGGCAGTTCTTCAATCGAAACGTGTGCATAGTTTTCAGCGCTACGTGATTGCAGGAATTTGCTGAGACCTTCAAGGGGGTTGTGGACGGCTCGTCCTGTTACGCGGGCCAGGTCATAGATCTCTTTGCAAAAGGCACGAACTCGGCCCATTTGTTCAATGATCCCCTTCTGCTCCATGCCGCGTAGAAATTCCATCCATTCCAGGGGCAGTATTTCCGTGTATATGCGTTTACCGAACACGGGGAACACGTGAAGCTCCAGTGCGCCAAGTACTCGTCGAGACGTACCTGACTCCCAGCTTGTGCGTCTGGCCTCATACCACTCGCGGCCTAATGCTTCAAAGGTGTTGTTGGCAGCAACCTGGTCTGCAATCTTGCGAGCTTGCTTGCTCACCAATGGATTTTTGCCGGTCGATGCGTCTTCCCGCAGTTGAGCTGCTTTCTGTCTCGCCAAAGAGCCACTGATTTCCGGGTAGCCTCCGAGACCCAGCCAAGACCATTTCCCGTCTGGCTTTTTGTAGCGCAGCTCCCACGATTTTTGACCGTTAGGTTTCACCCGGAAGTACAGGCCATTCCCGTCCTGCTCCCGATATGTAGCGTGCTCAGGCTCAAGGCCTGCAAGCGTGGTATCTGCTAAGGGACGGCGTTTGATTTCAGAGCGCTTCACTTCCTGTATGCCTCCAGTTATAGGAGTCTAAAAGCATACACGTGGGCATACACGGCGGGAAGTTATAGGGGTGGACAGGGATGGATAGCCAGAAACAAGAAAGCCCGCACGGGGCGGGCTTCATGGGGTGTTTCGTAGACTGTCTGAGACAGCCCGAGACTGCTATATGGTGCACCCGGCGGGATTCGAACCCACGACCCCTGCCTTCGGAGGGCAGTACTCTATCCAGCTGAGCTACGGATGCTTGTGCGGGCGACATCATACCCATGTCGACCTTGGGCGTCCATGCTGGTCTTTGGCCGTTTAAAGGTAGGAATTTGCCCGCCGAAGGCCCTGCGCCGGGTGCCACTGATCGAGATCCTGGAACCCGGCGGAAATACGCTGATCAGAAAGTTTCGGCAAATGCGCCGTTTTCGTTCTTTTTTTCGAACAGACTATTGCCCTGCCCCCCCATTGATCCTAGGATTCGTTTGAGATTTCAAACGCTCTGTCTCCCGTGCGCCTTTCACTTTTTCGCGCGCTGGGGCTGATTTCCCTGACGGCAGCCCACAAGGCGCCTTTCAACAACTCTAATTCGCTCCGCGTGCGCGCGGTGCTGTTAAGGAAAGCCGACATGCAGCTTAAAGATGCCCAGTTGTTCCGCCAGCAAGCCTTTATCGATGGCGCTTGGGTCGATGCGGACAATGGCCAGACCATCAAGGTCAACAACCCTGCCACAGGTGAAATTCTCGGCACTGTGCCGAAGATGGGTGCCGCTGAAACCCGCCGCGCCATCGAAGCCGCCGACAAGGCCCTGCCGGCCTGGCGCGCGCTGACTGCCAAGGAGCGCGCCAACAAGCTGCGCCGTTGGTTCGAACTGCTGATCGAAAACCAGGACGACCTCGGTCGCCTGATGACCCTCGAACAAGGCAAGCCGCTGGCCGAAGCCAAGGGCGAAATCGCCTACGCGGCCTCCTTCATCGAGTGGTTCGCCGAAGAAGCCAAGCGCATCTACGGCGACGTGATCCCCGGCCACCAGCCCGACAAGCGCCTGATCGTGATCAAGCAGCCGATCGGCGTGACCGCTGCCATCACCCCGTGGAACTTCCCGGCCGCGATGATCACCCGTAAAGCCGGCCCGGCCCTGGCCGCCGGTTGCACCATGGTCATCAAGCCGGCTTCGCAAACCCCGTTCTCGGCCCTGGCCCTGGTTGAACTGGCGCACCGTGCCGGTATCCCGAAAGGCGTGCTGAGCGTGGTGACCGGCAGCGCCGGCGACATCGGCGGTGAGCTGACCAGCAACCCGATCGTGCGTAAGTTGTCCTTCACCGGCTCGACCGAAATCGGCCGCCAGTTGATGGCCGAATGCGCCAAGGACATCAAGAAAGTTTCCCTGGAGCTGGGCGGCAACGCACCGTTCATCGTGTTCGACGACGCCGACCTGGATAAGGCCGTCGAGGGCGCGATCATTTCCAAGTACCGCAACAACGGCCAGACCTGCGTCTGCGCCAACCGCCTGTACATCCAGGATTCGGTGTACGACGCCTTCGCTGAAAAGCTCAAGGTTGCGGTGGCCAAGCTCAAGATCGGCAACGGTCTGGAAGAAGGCACCACCACTGGCCCGCTGATCGACGAAAAAGCCGTGGCCAAGGTGCAGGAGCACATTGCTGACGCGCTGAAAAAAGGCGCCACGCTGCTGGCCGGTGGCAAGGTGATGGAAGGCAATTTCTTCGAGCCGACCATCCTCACCAACGTGCCGAAAGATGCCGCTGTCGCGAAGGAAGAAACCTTCGGCCCGCTGGCACCGCTGTTCCGTTTC
The DNA here is from genome assembly GCF_059419385.1 of Pseudomonas sp. GW821-FHT05H12. Lineage (NCBI taxonomy): Bacteria > Pseudomonadati > Pseudomonadota > Gammaproteobacteria > Pseudomonadales > Pseudomonadaceae > Pseudomonas > Pseudomonas sp. GW821-FHT05H12. The sequence goes on from NZ_JBWKRS010000002.1 coordinate 81,243, forward strand.
AAAGACGAAGCCGAAGTGATCGCGATGTCCAACGACACCGAGTTCGGCCTGGCTTCCTACTTCTATGCCCGCGACCTGGGCCGTGTGTTCCGTGTGGCTGAAGCCCTGGAATACGGCATGGTCGGCGTGAATACCGGGTTGATCTCCAACGAAGTGGCGCCGTTCGGCGGCATCAAGGCCTCGGGCCTGGGCCGTGAAGGGTCCAAGTACGGGATCGAGGACTACCTGGAAATCAAATACCTCTGCCTGGGCATCTAATCGGCCCGGCAAGAGCTTGCAGTAAACGCAGAGGGCACGAGAGCGCTGACCCTTTGCGTGTTTCACCCCGTTATTCGTAGTGGCCGGGAAAGCTGTGGCAGTCGATCATCGCATGCTGCCGTAGTTGCCTCCCCGCCACGTATTCCTTGGACCACGCCACCCGATGAGTGGCGAATGAGGACTTTATGAGCAAGACCAACGCATCCCTGATGAAACGCCGCGAAGCCGCTGTACCACGCGGTGTTGGCCAGATTCACCCGATCTTCGCCGAATCCGCGAAGAACGCCACCGTGACCGACGTTGAAGGTCGCGAGTTCATCGACTTCGCCGGCGGTATCGCCGTGCTGAACACCGGCCACGTGCACCCGAAAATCATCGCGGCCGTGACCGAGCAACTGAACAAGCTGACTCACACCTGCTTCCAGGTACTGGCCTACGAGCCTTACGTGGAACTGTGCGAAAAAGTGAACGCCAAGGTCCCAGGTGATTTCGCCAAGAAAACCCTGCTGGTCACCACCGGTTCCGAAGCCGTTGAAAACGCCGTGAAAATCGCCCGTGCCGCCACCGGCCGTGCTGGCGTGATTGCGTTCACCGGCGCTTACCACGGCCGCACCATGATGACCCTGGGCCTCACCGGTAAAGTCGTGCCGTACTCGGCTGGCATGGGCCTGATGCCGGGCGGCGTGTTCCGCGCGCTGTACCCGAACGAGCTGCATGGTGTGAGCGACGACGACGCTATCGCCAGCATCGAACGCATCTTCAAGAACGATGCCGAGCCGCGTGATATCGCTGCCATCATCATCGAGCCCGTGCAGGGCGAAGGCGGTTTCTACGTCGCGCCAAAGTCCTTCATGAAGCGCCTGCGTGAACTGTGCGACAAGCACGGCATCCTGCTGATCGCCGACGAAGTGCAAACCGGCGCCGGCCGCACTGGCACCTTCTTCGCCATGGAACAGATGGGCGTTGCTGCCGACCTGACCACCTTCGCCAAATCCATCGCGGGCGGCTTCCCGTTGGCCGGTGTATGCGGCAAGGCTGAATACATGGACGCCATCGCACCCGGCGGCCTGGGCGGCACCTACGCCGGTAGCCCAATCGCTTGCGCCGCGGCCCTGGCCGTGATGGAAGTATTCGAAGAAGAGCACCTGCTGGACCGCTGCAAGGCTGTCGGCGAGCGCTTGGTCACCGGTCTGAAAGCGATCCAGGCCAAGTACCCGGTCATCGGCGAAGTGCGTGCCCTGGGCGCGATGATCGCGGTCGAGCTGTTCGACGACGGCGACACCCACAAGCCAAACGCTGCTGCCGTTGCCTCCGTGGTGGCCAAGGCGCGTGACAAGGGCCTGATCCTGCTGAGCTGCGGCACCTACGGCAACGTGTTGCGCGTACTGGTTCCGCTGACCTCGCCGGACGAGCAACTGGACAAAGGCTTGGCGATCATCGAAGAGTGCTTCTCCGAGCTGTAAGCCGAAGTTGACCTGATCGACAGAAAAAACCCGCTTCGGCGGGTTTTTTTATGCCCATTGCCGCACATTCAGGCCGTGTTCATTGTACGTAGGCGCCTTGATTGTCTAAGGTGCAAGCATTGCCGATGGAGCGTGCGGATGACTGCTGTTGATTTGCCAGCTGTACCCCGAGTGTTGATTGCCGAGGCGGACCCTTGGTCGCGGGATCTGCTCAAGCAAGTGTTATTGAATGTGCGCTGTGACGCGCGGCTGGATGTGTGTGCCGATGGGCACGAGGCCGCCACGTTGTTGCGAGACAAACCCTACGACCTGATCCTGGCGGATTGGGAGTTGCCGGGCATCGATGGCCTGAGCCTGCTGCGAAACGTGCGCCAGAAGCGCCGCTCGCCCCTGCTGCCGTTCATTCTACTGAGCAGTCGCAATGACAGTGCCAGCGTGCGTGAAGCCCTGCCCCTGGCGCCGACTGCCTACCTGACCAAACCCCTGAACATGGAAGGCCTGACCCAGCGCCTGCAGGACCTGCTGCTCAATGAAGGCGAGAGCGTGTACTGCGAGATCCCCCCGCTGGCGCCGGGCATGACCTTGCCAGTGTTCCTGGAGCGCCGCCGCGAAACCTGCGACGGCGCGCCACTGCGGGTCGATGTGAAAGCCGCCGTGCAGCACAGCCTGGGCGCTGATGGCCTGGACCTCAAGCGCCTGGAAGACCGAGTGCGCATGGACCCGCAGATCACCGCCGTACTGATTGCCGCGGCCAACAGCGCCGGCCACCACGGCACACCGGTGCAGACCTTGCCTGCTGCGCTGCACAAGCTGGTGGCGGGGCAGAGCATGAACCTGATCCTCGGCCTTGCGCTCAAGCACAACGTGGTGCTGGGCGATCCGGCTTTGGTGGCCTACGCCGAGCGTCACTGGCAATTGTCCCAGGACACCGCCGACTACGCACGTCGCCTGGCGCGCATGCTGGAGCTGGACCACGAGCGCTGCTACAGCGCGGGAATCCTGCACCGGCTAGGCGACTTGGCGTTGCTGCGTTGCCTGGAAGACTGGCGCCAGGGTGGCGGTGCGTTGGATGACGAGATGATTGGTGAATCTCTCTACACCTTTGGCGCGGCTTACGGCTCGGCATTGCGCGCGCGTTGGCGCCTGCCGCTGGAACTGCGTCAGTTGATCGCGGCGATTTACTCATTGGAAGGCGGCGTGTACGCCCGGGATGCGCTGGTAGTGAACCTGGCGGCGCAGATGGCGCGCTTGACCGAGCATGAGGGGCTGGAAGAGCTGGCCAAGAGCAAGACCGCACGGTTGCTCAAGGTGGGCTTGTCGGAACTCACCCGCGTCCGCAATTCCTAAAAAACACACAGCCCCCTGTAGGAGCTGGCTTGCCAGCGATCGCAATCGATCAGACAAAACATTTGGCACTGACCCACCGCTATCGCCGGCAAGCCGGCTCCTACGGATATACAGGGCCTTGGAGGACGACAAAATCCAAACGTGGGAGCGGCGGTTTTTAGTGTGGTCGATGAATGTGTTCGGCTTTAGCCAGCGATGACGCGGTTCTTGCCCTGCCGCTTGGCCTCGTACATGGCCGCATCGGCTCGTGCGAACAGGCTGTCGAGGGTTGAATCTTCCTCGCTGAGGCTGGCCAGGCCCTGACTGACGGTCACGGTAAACGCCTGGCCTTCGTAGCTGAAACTCAGCGCCTGGATCTCGTTGCCCAGCCGCTCGGCCACCTGCAATGCCATGTCCGGCGCACAACCGGGCAGCACCGCAGCGAATTCTTCGCCGCCAATACGCCCGAACAGGTCACCACGGCGCAACACACTTCGGCCGCTCTCGGCGATACGGCGCAGTACCTGATCGCCTTCCAGATGGCCGTAGGAGTCGTTGACGTCCTTGAAGTCATCAATGTCCAGCAGCAAAAAGGTCAGCGGGGCGCCCTGGGCACAGGCACTGTCGAACGCCTGGTTGGCACATTCGAAGAAGTGTCGACGGTTGCTGCTCTGTGTCAGCACATCGGTGGTGGCCAGGCGGTGCAGCTCAAGCTCAAGCTGCTTCTTTTCGGTGATGTCTTCGGCCATCCCGACCACGATCACCGCCTCGCCGGGCTCTACTTGCTGGTTGATGTAGCACTTGTCACTCAGCCAGCGGATCTGCCCGTCGGCGGTGATGATGCGGTATTCGCGGTCTTCCACGGCGCCGTGCTCGAGCACGCGGGCCAGGCTGTGTTCGGCGTAGTCGAGGTCTTCGGGGTGAATGCTGTTGCGCCATTCCCGATGGTCGGCCAGCAGCAAACCCGCCGAACGGCCAAACACCCGTTCATAGGCCGGGCTCACATACAGCACGCGACGCGTCTCCCAATCGATGGCCCACAGCACCGCGTTCACGCTGACCAGCAGCGAGCTGAGCAGTTGCTCGCGCTCGCTCAGGCGCTCGACCTCGCCTTGGGCATGCATCAAGGCCAGCAGGGTCGCCGCCGCGGCCGGGCGCGGGTGCTCGGCGGTGGGGGTGTCGGGCAGGTAGGGCTTTTCGGGGACCATCGGCACAACTCTCTCTGGGCGCGCCGCAGGATTGAACAGCGGTCACTACAAGGGGCCACCATGATGGCGAAGTGTTCTTTGAGAGAGGGGAATTGCGGTGAAGTTCCGTGATTGGCATGGATTGCCCGTGCCCGGAAAATGACGCCAAAAAGAGGAGGTGTGGGAGGGCGAGCCCTCCCACATCGCGCTTACACCGCTGCTGGACGCAGGGAGTAGGTCTTCAACTGGTGGGCGAAATCGCGCAACGACTGGATACCGCTGGCCTCGGCCTCGTGTACCCATTCCTTCATCGCCGCCAGCATATCGTGGCCATTGGAGCTGGTCTTGAGCCAGATCTGCTGCAGCGCCAGGCGCTTCTCGTAGATCACTTTCAGGGCCTGGCTGTGTTCCAGCATGCTCTGGATGCGCACGTGATGGCGGTCATCCAGCAAGCTGGTTTCACGCGACAGCAACCGCTTGGCCCGGTGGAACTGGTGGCGTACCGAATGATCGACCTTCTCCAGCTCCTGCTTGACCAGCGGGCCGATCACCAGCTTGCGGTACTGGGCCATGATCTGGAAGCGGTTGTTGAGGATCGCCATGGCAGTGTCCATGTCCAGGTGACCCTTGCCTTCCACGCGGTGGGCAATGGGCGCAACACGTTGCACCTTGGCCAAACGCAGGAAGCTGAACACCTTGATCCACGCCCAACCCAGGTCGAACTCCCACTTCTTCACCGACAGCTTGGCGGAGTTGGGATAAGTGTGGTGGTTGTTATGCAGCTCTTCGCCGCCGACGATGATGCCCCATGGCACCAGGTTGGTGGCGGCGTCACGGCATTCGAAGTTGCGGTAGCCCACGGCATGGCCCAGGCCGTTGATCACGCCGGCGGCCCAGAACGGGATCCACATCATCTGGATCGCCCAGATGGTGATGCCGATGGTGCCGAACAGCAGCAGGTCGATCACGCCCATGATCGCCACGCCCAGCAACGGGTAAGGCGTGTAGATTTTGCGTTCGATCCAGTCATCCGGGCAGTTCTTGCCGTAGATGCGCAGGGTCTCGGGGTTCTCGGCTTCGGCGCGGTACAGCTCGGCGCCTTTGCGCAACACCGTGGACAGGCCCTTGATGACCGGGCTGTGCGGGTCATCGACGGTTTCGCATTTGGCGTGGTGCTTGCGGTGGATGGCGGTCCACTCGCGGGTGTTCTGCGCCGTGGTCAGCCACAGCCAGAAGCGGAAGAAGTGTTTCAGGCCACCATTGAGCTCCAGGGAGCGGTGCGCTGAATAACGGTGCAGATAGACCGTGACCCCAACAATGGTCACGTGGGTCATCAACAGCGTGACTGCCACCAGTTGCCAGGCTGACAGGTCAAGAAAACCGTTGTACCACATAGGCTGTATGGCCCTCAGATAAAGAAAAAAACAGCTCACGCATTATCACTAAGCCTACAGAGAAAACCAGCCGCCCTTTCAGATAGGAGTGACTGGATGTTTCTTATTCTATAATCCGCAGCCTTTGTAGGGCGATTCTGTTTTTTTGGTAAGGATTACTGACCATATGCTGTTTTCATACCGAGGTGCCCTGCGTGCGGGGCTGGTATACCTGTTGGTGTCCATTGCGTGGCTCCAGCTCAGCAACCATCTATTGATCAACTTTCTCGATGAGCCTGGGGAGTTGGGGCGCTGGCTGCAGGTGCGCGGCTATGTGTGGGTGGCCTTCAGCGCGCTGGCTATCTACCTGATTTGCGTGCGATTTGCCCGTACCCACCAACTGCAGCAGCCCTTGAAAGAGAACCGCGAGCGCTTGCGCCAGGCCGCCGCTGTGTTCGACTGCACCCGTGAAGGTGTGCTGGTCACCGACGCCAAGGGGCAGATCGTGCACGTCAACCGGGCGTTCATGGAAATCACCGGCTACAGCCGTGAAGACGTCATGGGCCAGCAACCGAGCCTGTTCAAGTCGGGGCGCCATTCGTCGAATTTTTATCAACAGATGTTCCAGACCCTGGCGCGCAACGGCGAATGGAGCGGTGAAATCTGGAACCGGCGCAAAAGCGGCGAGATTTATCCACAGTGGCAGACCATCCGAGTGATCCACGATGACCTGGGCCAGGTCAGCCATTATGTCGCGGTGTTTTCCGACATCAGCGCCATCAAGGACTCCGAGCACGAACTGGCTCACCTGGCCCACCACGATCCACTCACCGACCTGCCCAACCGCCTGCTGTTCACCGACCGCGCCGAACAGGCGCTGGCCTCCGCCCAGGCTCACAAACGCGGCTGCGCCCTGTTGTTGCTGGACCTGGACCACTTCAAGATCATCAACGACAGCCTTGGCCACAATGTCGGCGACCAGTTGCTCAAGGTGGTCGGTGAGCGCCTCAAGGGGCTGTTCGGCCCCGGCGTGACCCTGGCGCGCCTGGGCGGTGACGAGTTCGCGGTGCTCGCCGAAAGTTGTCCACAGGTGGTGCAGGCGGCGGCACTGGCCCAGCGCATATTGGATGCGATGAAGCAGCCGTTCATCTTCGACGGGCACCAACTGTTTATCAGCGCGAGTATTGGCATCAGCCTGTTCCCCAGCGATGCCCTGAGCGCCGAACAGTTGCTGCGTAACGCCGACTCGGCGCTGTTCAAGGCCAAGAGTGCAGGGCGCGAAGGCTACGCCTTGTACACCGAAGAACTGACCGCCCATGCCCAGCACCGCGTCGAGATCGCCAGCGAATTGCGCCGCGCCCTCGACCAGCAGGAGTTACGGGTGTTTTACCAGCCCGTGCACGACCTTCACGGCAGTCGCCTGATCGGCGTAGAGGCGCTGGTGCGCTGGCAACACCCGGAGCGCGGCCTGGTGCCCCCGGGCGACTTCATCCCGATTGCCGAGCGCACCGGGTTGATTGCCGACATCGATGCCTGGGTGATGGACCAGGCCTGCCGCCAGATGTGCCAATGGCTGGCTGACGGCGTGCCGTTGAGCTTCATCGCTGTGAATGTCTCCAGCCGACTGTTTGCCCGGCGCGAGCTGTATGAGCAGGTCGCCCAGGTGTTGCACGACACCGGCCTGGACCCGGCTTTCCTGGAACTGGAAGTCACCGAAAGCGCCGTCATGGATGACCCCGAAGAAGCCCTGGAGCAACTGCACCGCTTGCGTGAACTGGGTCTGCGCTTGGCCATCGACGACTTCGGCACCGGCTATTCCTCGCTGTTGCGCCTCAAGCGCCTGCCCGTGCAGAAGCTCAAGATCGACCAGGGTTTTGTCGCCGGATTGCCATGGGACGAAGACGACGCCGCCATCGTGCGCGTGGTCATCGCCCTGGCCAAAAGCATGGGCATGCAGGTGCATGCCGAAGGGATCGAACAAATGGAGCAGGCGCGGTTCCTGTTGGAGCATGACTGCGACATGGGCCAGGGGTATTGGTTTGGAAGGCCGGTGCCGGCAGGTGAAATTGATTGGGACAGGGCTCCCTCGATCCGACAGGCATAACGCCGTCAATGTGGGAGCCGGGCTTGCCTGCGATGGCGGTCTTACATTCAAAATAGTGGGTGGCTGACACACCGTCATCGCGGGCAAGCCCGGCTCCCACAGGGTTCTGTAGCGCCCTTGAAGCGGTATTTCGAAGCCGAAAACTCTCGCAACCCCACGTCCCGCCAGAAAATTCTTTCTGGTTATATAAACATTCTTAAATAGTATTTTTAAGAATATCCGCGCTTATCTACTATCGCCCTCACGCCACAAGCAGTGCCGCCACTGCGAGGCACTATTCATTTCAGGAGCGAGACCATGAGCGCATCTCTACGTAGCGTCGACGGCCAGGACGAAGCAGCCATTTTGCGTGAGATCCAGAGCGCGTTGCGCGACCTGCGGTTTGGCGCGGTGGAAATCACGGTGCACAACGCCCAAGTGGTACAGATCGAACGCAAAGAAAAATTCCGTCTGCAGAACCCGGGCAACAAACCGGCGTAAGCAACCACGGCGATTCGCATGCTAGACCCGCAACTATAAGAAAAAGCCAACACCCAGAATTTTCAGGAGCTTCTATGTCGTCGATTCGCCGTTACGCCTTGGCCGCCCTGGCCAGCGCCGTGTTTGCAGGTTCCGCCGTTGCCAAGGACTACGAGTTGCTCAACGTCTCGTACGACCCTACCCGTGAGCTGTACCAGGACTACAACGCTGAGTTCACCAACTTCTGGAAACAGTCCCACCCCGGTGACAACGTCAAGATCCAGCAATCCCACGGCGGCTCGGGCAAACAAGGCCGTGCCGTGATCGACGGCCTGCGCGCCGACGTCGTGACCCTGGCCCTGGCCGGCGACATCGACGAAATCGCCAAGCTGGGCAAGACCCTGCCGGAGAACTGGCAGACCCGCCTGCCGGACGCCAGCACCCCGTATACCTCGACCATCGTGTTCCTGGTACGCAAGGGCAACCCTAAAGGCATCAAGGATTGGGGCGACCTGATCAAGAAAGACGTATCGGTGATCACGCCGAACCCGAAAACCTCCGGCGGTGCGCGCTGGAACTTCCTCGCCGCCTGGGCCTACGGCCTGAAAGCCGGTGGCAGCGAAGCCAAGGCCCAGGAATACGTGAAAGAGCTGTTCAAGCACGTGCCTGTGCTGGACACCGGTGCTCGCGGTTCGACCATCACCTTCGTCAACAACGGTCAGGGTGACGTGTTGCTGGCCTGGGAAAACGAAGCCTTCCTGGCCCTGAAAGAAGACGGCGGCGCCGACAAGTTCGACATCGTCGTGCCTTCCCTGTCGATCCTGGCCGAGCCACCGGTGGCCGTGGTCGACAAGAACGCCGAGAAAAAGGGCAACACCGAGATCGCCACTGAATACCTGAAGCACCTGTACAGCCCGGCTGGCCAGGAGATTGCGGCGAAGAACTTCTACCGCCCACGCGATGCGAAAGTAGCCGCCAAATACGCCCAGCAGTTCCCGAAACTGGACCTGGTGACTATCGACAAAGACTTCGGCGGCTGGAAGACTGCCCAACCGAAATTCTTTAACGACGGCGGCGTGTTCGACCAGATCTACACCGCACAGTAAGCCAAGTTAACTGTAGGAGCACCGCTTTTCTGTGGGAGCTGGCTTGCCTGCGATAGCATCACCACGGTGTATCAGTTACACCGCGGTGTCTGCATCGCAGGCAAGCCAGCTCCCACACAAAGCGCGCTCCTACAGTGGTTTCTACCTTTAACCAAGGACTCTTATGTCGCGTCGTATCTCCCCCGTCATACCCGGCTTCGGGCTGACGCTGGGCTACACCGTGGTGTACCTCAGCCTGATCGTACTCATCCCCCTTGCGGCGATGTTTGTACACGCCGCTCAACTCACCTGGGATCAGTTCTGGAACATCATCTCCGCACCGCGCGTGCTGGCGGCGTTGCAACTGAGCTTCAGCACCGCGCTGTACGCGGCGCTGATCAACGGCGTGATCGGCACACTGCTGGCCTGGGTGCTGGTGCGCTACACCTTTCCCGGCCGCAAGATCATCGACGCGATGATCGACCTGCCGTTCGCCCTGCCCACCGCCGTGGCCGGTATCGCGCTGACTGCGCTGTACACGCCTAACGGCCTGGTCGGCCAGTTCGCCGCCGACCTCGGCTTCAAGATCGCCTACACCCCATTGGGTATCACCCTGGCGCTGACCTTCGTCACCCTGCCGTTCGTGGTGCGCACGGTGCAGCCGGTGCTCGCCGATATCCCCCGGGAAATCGAAGAAGCCGCCGCCTGCCTGGGCGCCAAGCCGTTGCAGGTGTTCCGCTATATCCTCGTGCCCGCGCTGCTGCCCGCCTGGCTTACCGGCTTCGCCCTGGCGTTTGCCCGTGGCGTTGGCGAGTACGGCTCGGTGATCTTCATCGCCGGCAACATGCCGATGAAGACCGAGATCCTGCCGTTGCTGATCATGGTCAAGCTCGACCAGTACGACTACCGCGGCGCCACCTCCATCGGTGTGCTGATGCTGGTGGTTTCCTTTGTCCTGCTGCTGCTGATCAACTTGTTGCAGCGGCGCATCGAACGTCCATAAGGAGGCGCGGAACATGTCCCAATCGTCTATTTCCGCTGCGTCCTCGGCCAACGCTGCCCGCCGTGGCAGTGCTGCGTCGCGACGTATCCTGATCAGCCTTGGCTGGCTGGTGTTTGCGCTGTTCCTATTGCTGCCGCTGCTGATCGTGGTGACTCAAGGCTTGAAGAATGGCCTCGGCGCGTTCTTCACTGCGATCCTGGAACCCGACGCGCTGTCGGCACTGAAACTCACGGTGATCGCCGTGGTGATCTCGGTACCGCTCAACGTGGTGTTCGGCGTCAGCGCCGCCTGGTGCGTGAGCAAGTACTCGTTCCGTGGCAAAAGCATCCTGGTCACGCTCATCGACCTGCCGTTCTCGGTGTCGCCGGTAATCGCGGGCCTGGTCTACGTATTGATGTTCGGCGCCCAGGGCTTCTTTGGCCCTTGGCTGGCCGACCACGACATCCAGATCGTGTTCGCCTTGCCCGGCATCGTGTTGGCGACCATCTTCGTCACTGTGCCGTTCGTGGCCCGTGAACTGATCCCGCTGATGCAAGAGCAGGGCACCCAGGAAGAAGAAGCCGCGCGGCTGCTGGGCGCCAACGGCTGGCAGATGTTCTGGCACGTGACCGTGCCGAACATCAAGTGGGGCCTGATCTACGGCGTGGTGCTGTGTACCGCACGGGCCATGGGCGAGTTCGGCGCGGTGTCGGTGGTGTCCGGCCATATCCGTGGCGTCACCAACACCCTGCCGCTGCACGTCGAGATTCTCTATAACGAATACAACCACGTTGCCGCGTTTGCGGTGGCCAGCCTGCTGCTGATCCTGGCGCTCTTCATCCTGCTGCTCAAGCAGTGGAGCGAGAACCGTATCAACCGCCTGCGCAAAAGCGCCGGTGAGGAATAAGTCATGTCGATCGAAGTCCGTAATGTCAGCAAGAACTTCAACGCCTTCAAGGCCCTGAACAGCATCAATCTGGACATCCAGAGTGGCGAGCTGGTGGCTTTGCTGGGCCCGTCCGGCTGCGGCAAGACCACCTTGCTGCGCATCATCGCAGGCCTGGAAACGCCAGATGACGGCAACATCGTGTTCCACGGTGAAGACGTCTCCGGGCACGACGTGCGTGATCGCAACGTCGGGTTTGTGTTCCAGCACTATGCGTTGTTCCGCCACATGACCGTGTTCGATAACGTCGCCTTCGGCCTGCGCATGAAGCCGAAGAACCAGCGTCCGAGCGAAAGCCAGATCGCCAGCAAAGTGCACGAACTGCTGAACATGGTGCAGCTCGACTGGCTGTCGGATCGCTATCCGGAACAACTCTCTGGCGGCCAGCGTCAGCGTATCGCCCTGGCCCGCGCCCTGGCGGTTGAACCGAAAGTGCTGCTGCTGGACGAGCCCTTCGGCGCCTTGGATGCCAAGGTGCGTAAAGAACTGCGCCGCTGGCTGGCGCGCCTGCACGAAGACATCAACCTGACCTCGGTGTTCGTGACCCACGACCAGGAAGAGGCCATGGAAGTCGCCGACCGCATTGTGGTGATGAACAAGGGCGTGATCGAACAGATCGGCTCACCGGGCGAAGTCTACGAAAACCCGGCCAGCGATTTCGTCTATCACTTCCTCGGCGACTCCAACCGCCTGCACTTGGGTGAAGACCAGCACGTGCTGTTCCGCCCGCATGAAGTGTCGTTGTCGCGTCACGAGCTGGAAGACCACCACGCGGCCGAAGTGCGTGACATCCGCCCATTGGGCGCGACCACCCGCGTGACCTTGAAAGTGGAAGGCCAGAGCGAACTGATCGAAGCCGAAGTGGTGAAGGACCACGACAGCCTCACCGGTTTGGCGCGTGGCGAGACCCTGTTCTTCAAGCCCAAGGTCTGGCAAAAAGCTTAATCCCACCCATCCCCCCTGTGGGAACCGGGCTTATGTGGGAGCTGGCTTGCCTGCGATAGCATCACTGCGGTGTGACTGACACACCGAGGTGATTCCATCGCAGGCAAGCCAGCTCCCACATTCAGACCTTTCTTGGCTCCAGATCGCGGCGGGTTACAGGCCCCGATCGCTCTTCGATCTGCTGCTTGAGGTCACCCCGCAACCCCACCAGAAACGCCAGCTCCGCCACCACAAACAGCGGCCCGACGATCAGCCCCGACACATCGTCGACGAACGCTGGCTTGCGCCCTTCGTAGTAGTGCCCGACAAACTGGATCACCCAGCCCACCACAAACATCCCGATACCGCTGCTCAGCCACACCAGTGTGCTCTGCGCGGCCAGCACGTGCCCGGCCCACACCGACAAGCCCATCAGCACCGTCATCAGCACGCCCAAGGCCAATTCCAGGCGCAGGTAAAACCACGCGGAAAACAGCGCGAGCAGAACGGCGGGTGAGAGCCAGAGCCCGCCTACGGTCCATTCGGGGCGGGATAACAGCACCGCCACTGCGACGACGATCAGCGGAATGCCGATAAAGTGGCTGGCGATATTGCGTGGGTCACGGTGGTAGGCAGCATATTGACTGAGGTGGTCGACGAGGCTTTTCATTGTTGTTCCTCCTGTAGGATGCTGGATCATGCCCTGTCAGCCTTTGCCTGACTGTCAGCTGGGCGACAATCTTCGGAGTTCTCATGGACGCAGAGCAATGGCACGCGCGGCTGGCCATCGGTCATTGGTTCAGCCACCTGCCGTCATCTTTTCAGCATAGCCTGCTGGCCCAGGCCCGGCTGCGCTCGCTGGTGGCGGGGCAAACCCTGTTCAAGCGCGGCGATCCGCCGTGTGGTTTGTATGCCGTGCTCGAAGGCACCTTGCGCATCAGCGCGGTGAACGAGCAGGGCAAGGAAGCGATATTGAGCCTGGTGGAACCGCCTTACTGGTTCGGCGAAATCTGCCTGTTCGACGGCTTGCCACGCACCCACGACGCCTGCGCTGTCGGGCCGTGTACCTTGTTGCAGGTGCCGCAGCAGGCGTTGTTGAATATCCTCGATGACGCCCCGCACTACTGGCGCAACCTGGCGCTGTTGATGAGCCAGAAACTGCGTCTGAGTTTTATCGGCCTCGAACAGCTCAGCCTGATGCCGGCCCCGGTGCGCCTGGCCCACCGCTTGTTGATGATCGTTGAAGGGTATGGCGACATCGAACACTCCAGGCGCGTGCTGCAACTGCCCCAGGAAGACCTGGCGGCGATGTTGAGCCTGTCGCGCCAGACCACCAATGCGTTGCTCAAGGACCTGCAGGCCCGGGGCGTGGTGCGCCTGGGTTATGGCGAAATTGAAGTGCTGGATGTGCAGCGGCTGCGGGAGGTTGCACATACCTGAGGGGGCCCCATCGCGGGCAAGCCCGCTCCCACAATTGGAATGCGTCCCCCTGTGGGAGCTGGCTTGCCTGCGATGAGGCCCTCAAAAACACTACAGAGCCCGCTACCGCAACCCATCCCGAAACTGCCCCGGCGTCAGCCCCGTCCAACGCTTGAACGCGCGGTTGAAACTGCTGGTATCGGCAAACCCCAATAAGTGACTGATCTCTGCCAATGAGCACTGCGGGTCGCGCAAATGCAGCAGCGCGAGGTTCTCCCGGCACTCATTGAGCAGTGCGTCAAACCTGCACCCTTCATCCGCCAGGTGTCGCTGCAAACTGCGCAAACTCAGGTGCAGCGCCTGGGCGACGCGTTCGGCACTCGGCTCGCCATCGGGCAGCTGCGCTTCGATCACCCGGCGCACCTTGCGCTCCCAGGTCAGCGGTTGCAGTTGGGCGAGGGTGCGCTTGAGCACGGTCTCGTTGTGCTCGGCCAGCTCCGGGTTGGCATCGTCCAGGTGGCTGTCGAAGTCGTGGGCGGCGAACTCCAGGCGGTCTTCTTCGGCGGCAAAAAACACCGGGGCGCGAAACACCGTGTGCCACGGCTGGGGATCGGCCGGTTCAGGCCGGCGCAGGTACACCGCCAGCGGTGCGTACTCTCGGCCCAGTCGGTTGCGACACGTGCGCACGTAAATCGCCGCAAACGCATCGATGGCCTCGAACGCCGGCGCCGGGCTGCCCTCAGGCTGCAGCAGGCGGAAACGGTAACGCTCACCGTCTCGGCTAAGCTCCAGGGCCAGGGCATCGCTGACCACCTGGTGATAGCGCACGATGCGCTCGAACACCTCGCGCAGACTGCCGCTGGCCACCAGCGCATAGCCCAACGCGTGAAAGGTAGTGGGGCTGACAAACCGCGACACGCGCAAGCCGATTGCCGGGTCCCCGCTGGCCTGCACGGCCAGCGCCCACAAGCGTGTGGTGGCCGACAGCGGGTAGCGCGCATTGGGGTCGTCCATGTGCTGCGGGTCGAGCCCGGCCTGCGCGCACAGCGCGGCACTGTCGAGGCCCAAGGCATCGAGCTGCTTGCGCAGGGCGCGGGTCCAGCTGGCGAGTGAGGTGGGTTCGGTCATGGCGATTGGCGCTTGCGGTCAACAGGTTGGCGTCCGGGGCTAGCGTCCTGCGAGATCGCTTGGGGCAGGATGGGCGCATCAATAAGCAAGAGGATGGAAGCATGGACGGTACTTCTGCAAGTCCCCAGCAGATGAACGCGCAACAGCGTTCGGCGCATATCCGTGACGTGGTGCTGGCCGAAGGCATGCGCCTGCGCCAACAACACCCCTGGCTGCTGCATCAGGACGCGCTGGGCGCGGGCATCCTGGTGTTTGCGTTGGTGGGCATGGTCGGCTCTGCGGCGCTCTATATCACGGGCCACATGGCCTGGTGGGTGTGCCTGCTGCTCAATGCGTTCCTCGCCTCACTGACCCACGAGCTGGAACACGACCTGATCCACAGCATGTACTTTCGCAAGCAGCGCCTGCCGCACAACCTGATGATGGGCCTGGTGTGGCTGGCGCGGCCGAGCACGATCAACCCGTGGGTGCGCCGGCATCTGCACCTCAACCACCACAAGGTTTCCGGCACTGAAACCGACATGGAAGAGCGCGCCATCACCAACGGTGAACCCTGGGGTTTTGCGCGGTTACTGATGGTGGGTGATAACGTGATGTCAGCGTTTATCCGCATCCTGCGAGCCAAGAGCTGGAAGCACAAACTCAGCATCCTCAAACGCTCGCTGCTGGTGTACGCACCGCTGGCGCTGCTGCATTGGGGCGCGTGGTACGTGTTCCTCGGTTTTCACGCGGCGAATGGCGTCGCCAGCCTGCTGGGCACGCCCATCGACTGGTCAGCCACCACCCTGCACGTGATGCAGGTGATCGATATCGCCGCCGTCGTGATCATCGGCCCCAACGTGCTGCGCACCTTCTGCCTGCACTTTGTCAGCTCCAACATGCACTACTACGGCGACGTGGAGCTGGGCAATGTGATCCAGCAGACCCAGGTGCTCAACCCCTGGTGGATGTGGCCGTTGCAGGCGTTCTGCTTCAACTTCGGCAGCACCCATGGCATTCATCATTTCGTGGTGAAGGAGCCGTTCTACATCCGCCAGATGACCGCCAGGGTGGCGCACAAAGTCATGGCCGAGATGGGCGTGCGCTTCAATGATTTCGGGACGTTTGCCCGGGCCAATCGGCTTGGCTTTCCACCGCCAGCAGGGTTTCGATCAGCGCCTTCGCCGCAGGCGACAAACGCACCCCAGCGCGGCTGATCACGCCGCAACGGTTGCTCAGACTGTCGAGGTTGTGAGGCAGGTTGCGCCAGTGCAGCACCTTCAGTGCGCCGCTGGCCAATTCATCGACGAACGCCTCTTCGGCGCCCAGGCCAATGGCGTCGGACTGGCGCACGATGGTGGCCAGCGCCGAGAACTGTTCAAGCTCGATAGCGGGCGCAAAATCGATGCGCCCGCTGAGGTTAGCGAGCAGTTTGCGAATACCCGGTGCAATCAACGGCGTAGCCAGTGGGAAACCAAACAGGTCGTTGGTGGACAGGCTGTCCTTGGCCAATAACGGGTGCCCGGCCCGGCAGAAAAACACGCTGCGCCGGGGCGTCAGGGCCTGGATCTGGAAGTTGGGGTCAGCCTCGAAGTGGCGCACATCGGCGATAAAGAATTCGATCTCCTCGCGGCTCAGGCTGCGCCCGAGCTTTTCCCAGTTATCCACCTGCAATGCGGTGCGTACCTTGGGGTAGGTGGTGATAAACCGCGCCATGGCCTGTGGCACCAGGTTCACGGCCGCCACAGCGTCGCTGCCCAGGCGTACTTCACCGGCGTCGAGCTTGGTCATGCGCGTGACTTCATGGCTGAGCAGCGCGGCGCCCTGGACCAGGCTCAGGGCATGTTGCAGCACCACCTGGCCTTCGGGTGTGGGGCGCAGGTCCTTGTGAGCGCGGTCCACCAGCACGCAGCCGAACTCCTGTTCCAGGCCCTGGATGCTGCGGCTGAACGCTGGCTGCGTGATGCCCATGGCGTCGGCGGCGCGCACAAAACTGCGGTGCTCGTTGAGCGCGATGAAGTAGCGCAGCTGACGAAGATCCATGGGGCGCCCGGCGTCCAAGAGGGGAACCGGGATTTTAAGGGGCTTGCTTATTCCGTCAATGAAGCACGTTTGTTTTATCTAGATCTTAAATGCATATCTATAGAGCAGGCACCGTGCGGTAGGTGGCCGGGCTGAAGACCCGCGTCACCACCAGCATCGCCACCACGGTTACCGTGAGTACTACCCAGGCGCTGACAAAGGTGCCAGTCAGCTCACGCAGCCAGCCGGTCAACCAGGGCGAAATTGCATTGATCAAGAAGCCCACGCCCTGCACGAAGGCCGCCAGTTGCCCGGCTTGGCGCGGGTCGCGGTGGTGGTCGAGGGTCAGCAGCAGGCTCAGGGCGAAACACGCGCCCAGGCCAAAGCCGATCAGCGCGACCCACAGGTGGGGAAACTGCTGCGGCGCCATCAGCAAGCCGAGGTAACCCACGGTCTGCGCCAGCAGGCTGACGCCGAGCAAGGGCCGACGGTCGATCCCGCGTTGGGCCAGCACCGGCATCAGCAAGGCTGCGATCACCTGGAAAATGGTCATGAATGCCAGCAGCGAACCGCTCGGCAACACGCCCCAGCCCAGTTGCTGGTAGTACGCCGGCAGCCACGCCACCATGCTCATGTAGCCGCAGTTCACCAGGCCGAAATACAGCGCCAGCAACCAGGCACGGCGGTTGCGCAGGCCTTTGAAGGCGGGAATCACCAGCGCGCTTCTGGGCGCTCCCAGCGGCACAAATGCCCACAGCAACAAGGCGGCCAGCGCCGGCAACAGCCAGATCCCGAGCCCCGCCTGCCACTGCTGGAAGTGCGTGGCCACCACCGGGCTGAGCAACGCGGCCAGCCCGCCACCGGCCATCAGCGAGGCCGAATACACGCCCATTGCCACCGGTACGCGGTGATGGAATTCGCGCTTGATCATCGCCGGCACCAACGCCTGGATCAGCGCCACCCCGGCACCACCGAGCAAGGCCGTGACCAGCAGTGCCGAGGCCTGGCCCATCAGCCAGCGCACCAGGCACGCCAGCAGAATCATCATCAAGCCCAGGGCGATGCCGCGTCGCTCGCCCAGCCGTGCTTCCACCCGTACGCCGATCAAGGCCACCAGGCCCATGCACACCACGGGCAAGCTGGTGAGCAGGGCACTGCTCTGGAAGCTCAGGCCAGTGGCCTGGCGGATCTCGCCCAGCAGCGGGCTGATGGAGCTGAGGATCGGCCGCAGGTTCAGGCCCAGTACCACCAGCAGCCCCCAGCCGGCGAGGGATTTATTGAGGGTCATGCAGGGTTTTCCATTGTTGGTACAGGGTGGTCATGGCCGCGTCGGGCAGGTGCTGGATCGGCAGGCGTTGCTCGTTCAGGGGCAAGCCGACCTGTTGCCCAATCGCCGCCGTCGACAAGCCGAAGGGCTCGGCCATCGCGTTGCTGGCCGCAAACACCACCCGTTCCACGCCGCACAGGTACATGGCGCTCAGGCACATTGGGCAGGGCTGGCCGCTGGCGTAGATCACGCAGCCTTCCAGGCGTGCACCGAGTTGGCGGCTGGCTGCACGGATCGCCAGCAGCTCGGCGTGGGCGGTGGGGTCCCGGGTCAGGTGGATCTCGTTCACCGCTTCCACCAGTACCGCGCCGTTGTGCGTCAGGACCGCGCCAAACGGCCGGCCGCCTTGACTCACATTGGCCCGGGCCAGGGCGATGGCGCGTTGCAGGTGCGGATGGTCGTCGCTCATGGCGCTACCTCGGGGAGGAATGGAGGGTGAAGTATGGGCAGCGGCCTTGGTATTCTGAAATTAAATATAACCATGCCAACCAGTGGCAAAGAGAATGGTGACGCTCATGTTCGACCCCGTGTTGCTGCGCAGCTTTGTCGCCGTGGTGGACTGCGGCAATTTCACCCGCGCCGCCGAGCGCCTGCATGTGACCCAGTCCACCGTCAGCCAGCAGATCCGTCGCCTGGAGGACGCCGTGGCGTGCCAACTGCTCGACCGCGACCAGCGCCGGGTAGTCGCCACTGCCGAAGGTGAGCGCTTGCTGGCCTACGCGCGGCGCATCCTCGCGCTGCATGAAGAGGCCGCCGACGTCTTGATCAACCAGCAAAGCGACGGCGTGTTGCGCCTGGGCGTGCCGGAAGACTTTGCGGCTGAACGCCTGATGCCGTTGCTGTCGGCGTTTGTGGTGGCGTACCCCCGTGTTCGCCTGGAAGTCACCAGCGGCCTCGGCCCGGAACTGCAGCGTCAATACCGCAGCGGTGAGTTTGATGTGCTGCTGGTCAAACAGATGGGTGACAGCGATGACTGCCTGGCTTCCTGGCCGGAGCCTTTGTGTTGGGTCGACAGCCGCAGCACGCCATCCCTGGGGCGTGACCCGCTGCCCTTGGTGGCGTTTCCGGTGGGTGGCCTGTACCGCAACGAAATGCTGCAGCACTTGGAAGTCGGCGGCTGGCGTTGGCGTATTGGCTATTCCAGCGCCAGCCTGGCCAGCGTGTGCTCGGCCGTGGCGGCGGGGTTGGGCATCAGCCTGTTGCCCAAACGCGTCGTGCAGACAGGGCACGTGGTGCTGGGACCAGGCAGTGGTCTGCCCGCCGTGCAGGGCGTGCGACTGGCCCTGTATGCCCGCAGTGGTTTAGGCCCGGCGGGGCAGACCTTGCAGCGCCAATTGCTCGATTTGTGCGCAAACAGCCCTGCCTGAGCCATGCCTTTGCCGAATATTTTTTATGCCTCAAAAGCATCGAAAAACGCGGCCTGCGCGCCAGGCCGCGCAGCACAAGGCTTTGGCGTTTCGGGATGTTTCATTTATTCATTTTAGATCTATGTATAACTTTAAAGATTACTTTAAGAGATAAGCGTCTGGCCCCGATGATTCAGCCCTCGACGGCCTCCCATGCAGGCCTGTCGGTTTTTTTGTTTCAAAACCGTAGGGAGTGAATCAATGGGCAATGTCCAGACCGCCGCCAGTGCACCCGAGGCGCAGTGGCGCCAGGCACCAGGTGGTGAGTTGGTTGACCTTGGCCGGCCGCACCGTGCGCCGTTGGGGCAACAGCGTTTGCAGCAAGCCCCGAAACGCTTTTCGAGCCGCCGCGAAGGCCTGTTGCTGGGCTTGCTGGTCCTGGCCTTGCACGGCGCGGTGATCTATTGGGTGAGCCAGAAGCCGACCCCGGTGTTGCCGATTGTGCCGCCGGAAATTCCGCCGATGACCATCGAGTTTTCCCAACCGGCGCCACCTGTGGTCGAGCCGCCACCGCCGGTTCCGCCACCCCCGCCGCCGCCTGTGGTAGAGCCACCGCCACCGGTGGTGGATGAATTGGCCGCCAAGCCGGCGCCACCCAAACCGATTCCAAAACCCAAGCCCAAGCCAGTGCCAAAACCTGAGCCCAAGCCCGCGCCGAAACCGGTCGAGCAGCCACCGACACCCGCGCCACCGGCTCCCCCTGCGCCGGCCGCACCGCCGTCGCCGGCACCCGTGACACCGGCTTCGGCCAACGCCGCGTACTTGAAGAACCCGGCGCCCGAATACCCCTCGCTGGCCCAGCGCCGGGGCTGGGAAGGCACGGTGTTGCTCAGGGTGCATGTGTTGGCCAGCGGCAAGCCAGGTGAGATCCAGGTCCAGAAGAGCAGCGGTCGCCAGCAACTCGACGACGCCGCATTGGCCGCCGTGAAGCGCTGGAGTTTCGTGCCGGCCAAGCAGGGCGACGTGGCACAGGACGGCTGGGTCAGCGTACCGATCGATTTCAAGATTCACTAACTATTCGGCTGCGGTGTGTTGGACACGCCGCGACCTGCACAGAGGGAAAACATCATGGCATTAGCATCTCCACTTGAATCCATCGAAAGCGCGGTGATCTGGCTGCTGGTGGTCTTTTCGGTTGCCACCTGGGGCCTGGCCCTGCTCAAGGGCGTGCAGTTCGGCCGCCTCAAGGCGCAGGATCGCAAGTTCCATAAACAGTTCTGGGCGGCGTCGAGTCTCGACTCTGCCGCCGAACTGGCCGAAACCCAGCCCGGTGCGGCGGCCCGTGTCGCCCAGGCCGGTTATGCCGCGATCCAGGTGGGCGATGCGCCACACGCCGCCGATTTGAGCCAGGCCATCAACCACCAGGACCGCCTCGAACGCGCCCTGCGCCAGCAGATCGTGCGTGAACGCCGCTCCCTGGAAACCGGCCTGGCCGTGGTCGCCAGTATCGGCAGCACCTCGCCGTTCATCGGCCTGTTCGGCACCGTGTGGGGCATCATGGAAGCGTTGAAAGGGATCAGCGCCGCCGGTTCCGCCAGCCTCGAAACCGTGGCCGGCCCGATTGGTGCCGCACTGGTTGCCACCGGTGTGGGGATCGCCGTCGCGGTGCCTGCGGTGCTGGTCTACAACTACTTCCTGCGCCGCCTGAAGCTGACCGCCGCCGACCTGGACGACTTTGCCCACGACTTCTACAGCCTGGCGCAGAAGAATGCCTTCCGCGTGCTGCTGCACCCAACGCTGAACAAAGCGGCTGCCGGCAACCCGCAAAAAGTGAAGGAGGCGTCCTGAGATGGCCTTCTCCACGCAAGACAGCGATGAGGTACTGAGCGAGATCAACGTGACGCCCCTGGTGGACGTGATGCTGGTGCTGCTGGTGGTGTTTATCGTCACCGCGCCGCTGTTGACCAACGCGATTCCGATCAACCTGCCCAAGACCCAGGCCGTGGCCCCGGTGGAGCAGAAAGACCCGCTGGTGGTGAGCATCGACGGCGCCGGCAAACTGTTTATCAACAAGGACGAAATCCAGCCGGACCTGCTGGAATTCAACCTGCAGGCGGCCAAGGCCAAGGACCCCGATGTGCGGGTGCAACTGCAGGCTGACGATGGAGTGAACTACGGCGAAGTGGCGCGAGCCATGGCGTCGATCGAACGCGCGGGCATTACCAAGCTGTCGGTGATTACCGCGCGTTGATAGCAAAAGCCTCGACACGTTTTTGGCCGTCTCCTTGGCAGGGTGCGGCCTTTTTTTTGGTGTATAGATGTATATAAGTGTCTCGTTGTAAAATAATCCTGTTGTAAAATTTGCTCTTGTTTTCTAATGTTTCCGGGCGTGCAATGTGTGCGTAATTTAATTATTTCTAGTGGGGTACAAACTATTGAGTTGACGGAGAGGTTTATGGCAATTCGTTTCCCTGCTGACGTTGTAAGGTTCGTGACGCATTCATTGCCGAATAGTAAAAATCCTGAAGGCTCTGCTTCAACTCCGCCTGCCTGCGCAATATATTCTGGTGAATCCTCCAACGACTCAGTGAGTGCAAGCGGTGAAAAATCCCCACTCAACAGTAATCCGCTCATCGACCGGTCGGTGTTAGGAAAAAATGATCGTATAGATCGCTACCTCAACGCGCATGCCTCGGACTTCATGACACCCGAAAAAGAGATGGCGAAAATATTATCGAGTGAGTTAAAGCACTGTTGGAAGGTGGAGGTAGATCCGGATAAGACATTCTTGGTCACCTTTAAAGACGGTGAGCGCAATGAAAAGAGTGTGGTAGAAAAAGTCACGTTGACTCAGGCCGCTCTAAATAATAGCCAGGGCGTGCCTATTGAAAATAATAAGAGCTGGTTTCAAAAAGTGGGTCAGTACTTCTCACCTCTGGTGTTTTCTTACAATAAAGTAGAAGAGGCTATTGAGTCATCGCACGCTGAGCAAGGTATTTATCGCCAGCCTGCGTCTTACACTGACTCGCCTTACAGTGCTTCGACACGGCTCGACATACCCGTAGCAGACTTTAAGGCACTTGTTTGGGATACCGATCGGACCCAATTATACAAAAATACACTCACCGCTTTTTGGGGCAAGCAGACCGAGTCCTATGCGGCCTTGAGCAAAATTTCGTTTGTCAAAGCCGTTAAGCTGCAGAGCCTTGAAGGAACACTGGGCGAGGAAGAGACAAAGCTGGCTCTGCGCGTTATCGGGCCGTTTGCGCAAAAACCATGGACTGAACTGAGCGCTCAGGATTTTACTCGGTGTACGTTGCAGGACCCGAACCTTGATGTCGGCCTGCTTAGCGTAAACGGTATGACGTCTACTGATTTGATGAGTGTGACGGACAAGAAAACCCAGCTGACGTTGTTACATATACCCGGTAACTCTTCCCCCCTGCATCGTTTTGATAACCCGGAGCAAATGCGGCTGTGGCTGGCCAAACAGGCGGCTGACCCGGTAAAGCGTGCAGCGCTTATGACGCATTTTTCTCTTGAAGACCAAGCGGACAAGTCTTTTTCCGATGGCGTGTATCAATCCCTGCAGGGGTTGGGCGCTTGGTCCGATGCCCAGGGCAAGCAGGGCTTTAGCCTCTCCAAACTCAATGATTGGTCACCTGGGCGATACATCACGGTCGATCCGTTGAGCGGCGATCCGTTTCAGCAAATCATGACCCGTCAAAAGGCTAGGTCCTTTTCGGATGCAGATAGTGCGATCGTCAGTGATCGTGATTATACAAAGACCAAAATAACCGAAGGCATTGAGGGGGCCGCTAAAGTCGCGCTGTTTATGACCCCCCTGGCGCTTGTCATGCCAGAGGTAGCGCTGGCGCTGGACGCGTTCTACCTGGCTGCGGGAGCTACTGAGATGGGAATCGGCATTGATGATGTGGCCAGAGGAAAATCCAAGGGAACGGATCGCATTGTATTTGGCGTATTGAATGCTGTGCCGCCGTTGGTTACCCATGGCGCAGGTTCGCTTGCAAAAGCGTTGAAACCGGAAGGTGAAGTTGCAGAACATACCGGGCAAGCCAGTGAGCAAGTCCGACCCTTCTTTAAGTTGCCTCAACGTATTAATGGTCAGATTGGATACCCAATGAGTCCGGTCTCGCCGCCCGCGCCGTTTCGAGAGTTTAAGATTCCCCTGGATGGTGTCATAAGCGCTAAAGGGACAACGGGCTCCATAGATTTGAATGGGTACTTATCACCCGTTGTTTATGATTTGCAAGCCGAGGCATGGCGTGGCCTGACTTTCCACGGAGAAGTCACTGATGTCTTTCATTGGCGTGAGGGTACGGGGCCATGGTTGTCAGGTACGCGAGAGCAACTGATAGCCAACAGTGCAAAGAGAGTGGCTTCGGTGAGTCATCGGGTCGTAAAGTTACCGGAACTGCCCCTGTTGCCATTGAACCCAACAGAAGTGCCCAAGACGATCCATTATTTTTGGGCAGGTAATGAAATGCCCGAGCACCTCGTAAACAGTATTGCTGAAAATGCTCGAAAGAGTCCGGGTTATAAATCAATTGTGCATGTCGATGCCAATGATCAAGCAACTTTCCTCAAGGTAAAAGAAGCGCTGGATCACAAAGTAGGTGGCTTGGAAGTTCAGGACCTGAACGCCGATGAGGGTTTTCGTGAATTTAATGCCGGTCAATATGGCGAGATGTACCAATACTTTCGATCAGGTCAAACACAGAACCTTGCCGCCTCGTCGGATGTGATGCGTGTGGCGTTAATGAAGCGTTACGGCGGCATTTATATGGACACGGATGACACGCTTACTGTCCCGGTGGGCGAAATTTCCCTGAAGGCGGCGTCAAATGATGTATTGATGAACGCTCCCGTCACGTACGCGGCGGCGGACTTTTACGGTTTTAATACCAGTAATTTTGCAAGCCACGCGAATAATCCGGTGTTCGACAAGGTGTTGGAAGAAATGCATCGACGCTTTAAGAACAACAAAGAGTGGTTGGATGCTAACCGACCTTTTATCGGAGAACATTCCAGCGCATCCGACTTGGATGTGTACAAGGTTTACGAGAAGAAAGTCTTTGAGGTGACAGGTCCGGTGGCTTTTAATGACGTCATGAAACAAGAAAAATATGGCCTTTTTCCTGTTATTGACGATTTAGCCGATGTGCTCAAAGGAAGGTTGATAGCGCCCGATGCCTATAGCCAGCAGTTGAAACAGGCGCAAGAGTACTACCAGTCAATGTGGGAGAAATTTCGGGCCGACATTGGCGCGGAGCATTCTATGCGCCATTCCCGCTGAGTGAGCACACATAGCCGACCACGTTATCGCCCCCGACGCGAATGTGTCGGGGGGTTGATGAATTGACCCGCAAGGGTGAGTTCGAGCGAAGAATCTACGCTTTGGTTATTAATAAATAGCTTCTTATTCCTTAACGAATATAAACCTCGTCCCTATACTGGTCAGCAACGTTAAACGCTGCAGGAGGGCACACCCATGCACAGCGAGTTGATTCGTTACCTGATCGTGCCGGGCTGGCAAGGATCGCCAGAAGATCATTGGCAAAGCCATTGGCAGAACAGCCTGCCCAACAGTGCGCGCGTGGAGCAGGCCGATTGGCTGACACCCCGTCGCGAAGACTGGGTGGCGGCGCTGGCCGAGGCCATCGCGGCTGACAGCACGCCGGTGATCCTCATCGCCCATAGCCTGGGTTGCATCACCGTGGCGCATTGGGCCGCTACCGCGCCGGTGCAGTTTCTGCGTCAGGTGCGCGGCGCCTTGCTGGTGGCGCCCGCCGATGTCGAACGCCCGGCCTGTGCCCCCGCCTTGCGCAACTTTGCGCCGATTCCCACCGACCTGTTGCCGTTCCCCAGCCAAGTGGTCAGTTCCGACAACGACAGCGCCGTCAGTGCCCCCCGGGCCCTGGAGCTGGCGCGCAACTGGGGCGCCGAAGCCGGCATCCTCGCAGGCGCGGGCCACATCAATGTGAAATCCGGCCACCAGCGCTGGGAGCAGGGCTTCGCCTACCTCTATCGCCTGCAACACCGCCTTGAGCACCACGCCCGGCGTACTGCCTGAACATTTTTCAACGCCCCGTCCCTTGAGTGGATCTGGGGCGGGAGCCTGCCATGAGTCTGCATGAAACCTACGGCCAGCCCTTGCTGACCTTCCCCGACGCCGAAAAAAGCCCGCTGAGCATCCGCGCCAAGGCCTTGGTGTTTGTCGACCCACGCTCGCGCCAACTGCGCGAAGACCTCGAAAGCCTCGCCCCCCGCGCCTTGCCTGTGTTGATTCGTGGCGAGACCGGCAGTGGTAAAGAACTGCTGGCACGGCATATCCACCGTGGCAGTGATCGCGGCGGTTTGTTTGTGTCGGTCAATTGCGGTGCGATCAGCCCCACTTACGCGGACGCCGAGTTGTTCGGCTATGCCGCCGGCAGTCACAGTGGTGCGGCCAGCAGCCGCGCCGGGTGGTTTGGTTCGGCCAATGGCGGCACCCTATACCTGGATGAGATTGGCGACTTGCCGTTGCCGATCCAGGTCAAATTGCTCGCCGCGCTTGAGAACCACGAAGTCACCCGCGTCGGCGCCCATCAGCCCAGCCCCGTGGACGTGCGCCTGGTGGCCGCCACCAGCATCGACCTGGCCCAGGCCGTGGCGGCGGGCAAGTTTCATGAGCGGTTGTTCCATTACCTGAGCGAGGGCCAGCTGGAACTGCCGGCCTTGCGTGAGCGCATCGGCGACATCCTGTCCCTGGCCGAATACTTCCTCGGCATCTACAGCCAGCGCCTGGACCTGCCGGTGCCGCTGATCAGCGAAGCCGCCCAGCGCGTGCTGGAACACCACAGCTGGCCGGGCAATACCCGTGAGCTGGAAAACGTTATTCACTTTGCGTTGCTGGTGAGCAGTGGCGACGAGATTTTGCCCGAGCATTTGAACTTGCCGGCGGCGGGCTCACCTTTGGAGCAGGTGCGGCGGATTGTCGAGGCAGCGAGCCCCGCTGACCTCCAGGCCCTCAAAGCCTACCTCGCCTCCCTGTAGGAGCCGGCTTGCCGGCGATGAGGCCCTCAAGACCGCCATCGCCGGCAAGCCGGCTCCTACAGGTGAATGGTGTGAGAGTGTGTATGAATAAAATGGAATATCAACGTGAATAAAAGATATTGTTCGGGAATAAAAAATCTAGGTATTGTCACTCTCACGCCGCGATAGCATTTCGCTGGCACACCCTATAAAAACGGTCGTCAGAGACGCCCCGGAATTTCGATAAGGACACTGCATGAAAAAGGTTCTGTTGTTTACCGCACTGGCGGCTGCCCTGACTGCAAGCTTCGCCCAGGCCAACGAGAAGCTGGTGGTGGCTGCCACCCCGATCCCGCACGCGGAGATCCTCGAGCTGGTCAAGCCAACCCTGGCAAAAGAAGGCGTGGACCTGGAAATCAAAGTCTTCACCGACTACGTGCAGCCTAACGTGCAAGTGGCCGAGAAGCGTCTGGACGCCAACTACTTCCAGACCCTGCCGTACCTGGAAAACTTCAACAAGGGCAAAGGCACCAACCTGGTGACCGTGGTCGGCGTGCACGTTGAACCGTTCGGTGGCTACTCGAAGAAGATCAAGAACATCTCTGAACTCAAAGACGGCGCCACCGTTGCCATTCCCAACGAAGGTTCCAACAGCGGCCGTGCCCTGTTGCTGCTGCAGAAGGCCGGTGTGATCACCCTGAAAGACCCGAGCAATGCTCTGGCTACGCCAAAAGACATCAAGGACAACCCCAAGCACCTGAAATTCAAGGAGCTGGAATCGGCCCTGCTGCCACGCGTGCTGGACCAGGTTGACCTGGACCTGATCAACACCAACTACGCCCTGGAAGCCGGCCTGAACCCAGCCAAGGACGCGCTGATCATCGAAGACGCCAAGTCGCCGTACGTGAACTTCCTGGTGGCTCGCCCGGACAACAAGGACAGCGACGCTATCCAGAAACTGTCCAAGGCCCTGACCAGCCCGGAAGTCAAAGCCTTCATCGAGAAGAAGTACAACGGCGCAGTCGTGCCGGCGTTCTGATGTAACCCAAAACCCCCTTCAAGGTTTCAACGCCGACGGCTCTCATAGCGTCGGCGTTTTTTATTGGGCATTTGCAATGCAATCAAACCCTGTAGGAGCCGGCTTGCCGGCGATTGCGGTCGGTCAGTTGATACATCTGTAGCGGATAGGCCGCCATCGCCGGCAAGCCGGCTCCTACAAGGGATCATGCGGCGCGGCTGTTGATGGCCCTGCGTAGCGCCACCAACCACTTCACCAGTTCCTGCGGATCAATCGGTTTCGCTTCGTTCATGGTTCATTCCCTCGAAACGGCTTTCCTGCGACCCCAAGACCATAGCTGCCAGCTGTCAAACCCGCGAATCCGGCGGTTATCTTTTTGGGTGATATCAATATGCTATTTAGGTATTTAAATTTTGATTTTTATACCTTTAAAGTTCGCGCTACCCGGCGTTACCCACGTCGGCCTGGATTGCGCTCGCTGCATTACCCCTGCGGCGTCATGGACTGCCAATGACCTTCGATTTCGCTTTTATCCTCAGCACCTTGCCGGCGTTTCTGAAAGCCGTGGGGGTGACGCTGCAAGTGGGCCTGATCGCCATTGCCACCTCGCTGCTGGTGGCGCTGATCAACGCCGCGCTGCTGGTGTTTCGCACGCCCTACGTGTCGCGCCTGGTGGCGCTGTACGTAGAGTTGGCGCGTAACACGCCGCTGCTGATCCAACTGTTTTTCGTCTACTTCGCGCTGCCGGCCCTGGGGTTCAACATTTCCGGGTTCTGGGCGGCGATCATCACCATGACTTTCCTGGGCGGCGCCTACCTCACCGAAGTGCTGCGCGCGGGCGTGGAAGCGGTGCCGCTGGCGCAGATTGAGTCGGGCAAGTCCATTGGCCTGTCGGACTGGCAACTGCTGCGCCACGTGATCCTGCCCCAGGCCGGCATCCTCAGCCTGCCGGCGCTGTTCGCCAATTTCATCTTCCTGCTCAAGGAAACCACCGTGGTTTCTGCCGTGGCGGTGCCAGAGATTCTCTACACCACCAAGAGTTACATCGCCCTCTACTACAAGACTTACGAAATGCTCGCCGTGCTGACGCTGATTTGCGTGTTGCTGTTCTTGCCGTTGTCGCTGCTGCTCAGCCGCCTGGAAAGGAGGCTCCAGCATGGCCAGTTCGGGTCTTGAGTTGCTGTGGGTGTCGTTGCCGCAACTGGGCAAGGGCGCCGCGCAAACCCTGTCGATTTCGTTGCTGAGCATCGCGTTCAGCACCGTCGGCGGCGTGTTGTACGGCGTGCTGCGCACCTTGAACAACCGGCTGATCAACGCGGTGTTGCGGGTATACCTGGAGCTGTTCCGTGCGATCCCGGTGCTGGTGTGGTTGTACCTGCTGTTTTTTGGCCTGCCGATTTTCTTCGGGTTGAGCATCCCGAGCTTCTGGTGCGCAGTGTTGGTGCTGTCACTGTGGGGCGCCAGTGAAGTGGGCGAGGTGGTACGTGGTGCGTTGCATTCGCTGCCCCGTGGCCAGCGTGAGGCGGGCTTGTCGATTGGCTTGTCCGACCCACAACTCTATGGCTATGTGCTGCTGCCCCAGGCCCTCAAGCGCATGACCCCGCCGACCATCAACGTCTACACGCGCATCATCAAGACCAGCTCCCTGGCGGTGCTGATCGGCGTGGTGGATGTGATCAAGGTTGGCCAGCAAATCATCGAACGCACCTATGAATCCGTGTTGATCTACGGCGTGCTGTTCCTGTTTTTCTTCTTTATCTGCTACCCGTTGTCGGCCGCCTCCAAGGTGCTGGAACGGCGCTGGGCCCAAGCATGAGCGCATTGATCGAGTTCCAGGGTTTCAACAAATTCTTCGGCGAGGCGCAGGTGCTCAAGGGCATTGACCTGCGCGTGCAGAGCGGTGAAGTGGTGGTGATCCTCGGCCCCAGCGGCTGTGGCAAAAGCACCTTGCTGCGTTGCCTCAACGGCCTGGAAGTGGCCCACAGCGGCAGCCTGCGCTTTGCCGGCAATGAGCTGCTGGATAAAAAAACCGACTGGCGCCAAGTGCGCCAGGACATCGGCATGGTGTTCCAGAGCTACCACTTGTTCCCGCACATGAGCGTGCTCGACAACATCCTGCTCGGCCCGCTGAAAGTGCAGAAGCGCGACCCTCGCGAAGCCCGTGAACAGGCCGAAAAACTGCTGGAGCGCGTGGGCCTGGCCGACAAGCGCGACGCCTTCCCGCGCCAGCTCTCCGGTGGCCAGCAGCAACGTATCGCCATCGTGCGTTCGTTGTGCATGAACCCCCAGGTCATGCTGTTTGATGAGGTCACCGCCGCCCTCGACCCGGAAATGGTCAAGGAAGTGCTGGAGGTGATCCAGGGCCTGGCCCGCGATGGCATGACCTTGCTGATCGTCACCCACGAAATGGCCTTTGCCCGCGCCGTCGCCGACCGCGTGGTCTTCATGGAGGCCGGGCGCATCCTCGAACACAACACCCCCGAGGCATTCTTTACGAACCCGCAGACCGCACGCGCGCAGCAGTTCCTGGAGAAGTTCTCCTTTGTTTCAACACTGCCCAAGAAAACCAAGGAACTGGAGCTGATATGAAAAAGTTACTGCTGCCACTGTTTGCCGTCGCACTGCTGGCCGGCTGCGATAAAAAGGCCGAAGAGCCTGCCAAACCGGCTGCCGCTGCGGCGAGCTACCTCGACAAGATCAAGGCGCGCGACAAACTGATCGTCGGCGTGTTCACCGACAAACCGCCGTTCGGTTTTGTGAACGAAGCGGGTCGCTACGTCGGGTTTGATACCGACATCGGCCGCCAATTCGCCAAGGACCTGCTCGGCGATGAAAACAAGGTCGAGTTCGTTGCGGTGGAACCGGCGAGCCGTATTCCGTTCCTGCAGAGCGACAAGGTCGATTTGATCCTCGCCAACATGACCGTGACGCCGGAGCGCAAGGAAGCGGTGGACTTCACCAACCCCAACCTGAAAGTCGCGGTGCAGGCCCTGGTGCCGAACGACAGCGCGGTGAAAAGCCTGGATGACCTGGCCACCCGCACCACCATCGTCACCACTGGCACCACCGCCGATATCTGGCTGACCAAGAACCACCCGGACTGGAAATTACTGAAGTTCGAGAAAAACTCCGAATCGCTGCAAGCGCTGTCGGCCGGTCGTGGCGATGCCTATGCCCAGGACAACCTGGTGCTGTTCAGCTGGGCCAAGCAGAACCCGGGCTACCGCGTGCTGGAACAGAAACTCGGTGATGAAGCGCCAATCGCGCCAGCCGTGAAGAAGGGCAACACCGAACTGCGAGACTGGGTGAATGCCGAGTTGGCCAAGCTGGGTGAAGAGAAGTTTCTGCTCAAGCTGTATGACCAATATGTGCGCAAAGAGCTGAGCGATGACACCAAGCCTGAGAGTGTGATTGTTGAAGGCGGTAAGTGGCAGGGTTGATCAGTCAGTTATTGAGTGGCTGATCTACCGCTATCGCAGGCAAGCCAGCTCCCACAGTTGTTCGCATTCCGCAGGTGGAACACGGTCGAATGTGGGAGCGGGCTTGCCCGCGAAGAGGCCCTTGCAGGCGATGACTATTCCGGCCAATGCCACGCCGGCGCATCCAGAATCCCCTGCCCAACGATCTGGGTCTCCCCCAACACCTTCTCCAACACTATCGAATTGCACCCCTCATCCTGCTGCAGCGCCGCAATCAGGCGACTGGCATGGGACACCACCCACACCTGGCAGTGATTCGAGGCTTGGATGATCAGGCGCGCCAACGCCGGCAGCAGGTCCGGATGCAAGCTGGTTTCCGGCTCGTTCAACACCATCATGGTCGGCGGCCGCGGCGTCAGCAGCGCCGCGATCAGCAGCAAGTAACGCAAGGTCCCGTCCGACAACTCCGCCGCCGACAACGGCCGCAGCAAGCCTTCCTGATAGAACTCAATTGCAAAACGCCCGCCCTGCAACGGCTGGATATTCAAGCGTGCGCCGGGGAATGCATCGCTGACGGCCCGCTGCAGCGCCTCGGGGTCGCCAATCTCGCGGATCGTCTGCAAGGCGGCCGCCAGGTCGCGCCCGTCGTGATGCAACACCGGCGTGCGGGTGCCCAGTTGCGGCTGGCGCACCGGGGCGTCCGCATCGCTGCGAAAGTGATCATAAAAACGCCAGCCACGGATGCTTTCGCGCAGCAGCAACACCTCGGGCGAGCCGCGCAGGCTGCCGACCTGATCGAACAGGCTGTGATAGTTGGGGGTGTGCTGGGCCAGCACATCCCAACTTCGACCGTCGCGCGCGCGCACCATGGGGCCGGAACGCTGCACCAGCAGGCTGGCTGGCCGGTAGAGGTGGCCGGCCCAGATGCATTCCTTCTTCACTTCCGGGTCGAGGGAGAAAAAGGACAAGCTCGGCTCGGGCAAGCCCAGCGAAATGGCGTAGCTGAAATCATCCCCGGCAAACCCCAACCGCAGGCGTTTGACGCCTTGGCGCACGGTGGACTCGATCGGCACCTCGCCGTTGCGCATGCGCCGGCTGATGTTTTCCGGCCCGGCCCAGAAGGTGGAGTCCAGCCCGCCCTCACGGGCCAATGCATTGATCACCCCGCCCTGGGCGGTTTCGGCCAGCAGGCGCAGGGCGCGGTACAGGTTGGACTTGCCGCTGCCATTGGGGCCGGTGACCAGGTTGAGCCGGTCCAGGGGCACCACCAATTTATTGATCGAGCGGTAATTGGCCACCGCGAGGGTTTTCAGCATGGGGATTTAATCGGTTTGGGAACCCCCCGAGTATGGGATCCTCCATGCAGATAAGGAACCCTGATCTAAGCTCACAGTCGCATACACACTGGCACGTCGGCATCACGCATAAGGAGCCTGCATGGGCGGTCGTACTTCCACATTGATCTTCGGACTTGGCCTACTGACGCTGTTGAGCGGCTGTGGCCAGGAAAAGGCCGAGCCCAAGGCCCATTCCCGGGTGTTTGTGCAAACCGTGCAGCCGGCGGATTTTGCCGCGGCGGTGACGCTCACGGGTGACGTCCAGGCCCGGGTACAGACCGACCTGTCCTTTCGCGTTGGCGGCAAGATCATCCAGCGCATGGTGGACGTGGGCGACCGCGTGAGCGCCAAGCAAGTGCTGGCCAAGCTCGATCCCAAGGATTTGCAGACCAACGTCGACTCCGCCCAGGCCCAGGTCGTGGCCGAGCAGGCGCGGGTCAAACAGACGGCCGCCGCCTTTGTGCGCCAGGAAAAACTGCTGCCCAAGGGCTACACCAGCCGCAGTGAATATGACGCCGCCCAGGCTGCATTGCGCAGCAGCCAAAGTGCGCTGGCCGCCGCCCAGGCCCAATTGGCCAACGCCCGCGAACAACTCGGCTACACCGCCTTGATCGCCGATGCGCCCGGTGTGATTACCGCGCGCCAGGCCGAAGTGGGCCAGGTGGTGCAGGCCACCGTGCCAATTTTCAGCCTGGCCCAGGACGGCGAGCGCGATGCGGTGTTCAACGTGTATGAGTCGCTCTTGGTAGAGCCGCCACCCGACGCGCCGATCACCGTCAGCCTGCTTGAGAACCCCAGCATCAAGGCCGTCGGCAAAGTGCGCGAAGTCACGCCCGCCGTGGCCGCCAACACCGGCACCGTGCAAGTGAAGATTGCCCTGCAAGCGCTGCCCAAGGGCATGGAGCTGGGCTCGGTGGTCAGCGCCACGGCCAATGGCCCGGCCAAACCCAGCATCGAACTGCCTTGGGCAGCGCTCACCAAAGACCTCAACGAACCTGCCGTATGGTTGATCGACGGCGACGGCAAGGCGCAACTGCACAAGGTCACGGTGGCGCGCTACCTCACGGGCAAAGTGATCATTGGCGACGGGCTCAAAGGCGGCGAAAAAGTCGTGGTGGCGGGCGGGCAGTTGCTGCACCCCGGCATGGTGGTTGAGATCGCGCAGCAAGGAGTCCAGCCATGAAGCGCCTGACGGCATTACTCGCCGCCAGCCTGTTGCTGGCCGCGTGCTCCAAGGAAGAGGCACCGCCCGAGCCCGTGCGCCCGGTGTTGTCCATGGAGGTGAAAGCTGAAGACCAGGAAAACCTCGGCCGCTTCGCCGGTACCATCCAGGCGCGCTACGAGAGCAACCTGGGTTTCCGAGTGCCGGGCCGTATCGCACGTCGCGCCGTGGATGTCGGCGCCGAAGTGGAGAAGGGCGCCTTGCTCGCGGTGCTCGACCCCACCGACCAGCAGAACCAGTTGCGCGCCGCCCAGGGCGACCTGGCCCGGGTGCAGGCGCAGTACATCAACGCCCAGGCCAATGCCCGTCGCCAGCAAGAGCTGTTCAACCGTGGCGTCGGCGCCCAGGCCCAGCTGGACGTGGCCCAGACCGACCTGAAAACCACCCAGGCGTCTCTTGATCAGGCCCAGGCCTCGGTCAACCAAGCCAAGGACCAACTGAATTACGCCGAACTGCGCACCGATCACGCCGGCATCGTCACCGCCTGGAATGCCGAGGCTGGCCAAGTGGTCAGCGCCGGCCAGCAAGTGGTGACCCTGGCCCGCCCGGACATCAAGGAAGCGGTGATCGACCTCCCGGCCGGGCTGGCTGAGCGCCTGCCGCCCGACGTGGTGTTCCTGGTCGCCGAGCAGCTCGACCCCAACGTGCACACCACCGCCATCGTGCGCGAGATCGAGCCCCAGGCCCAAAGCGCCACGCGCACCCGTCGCGCGCGCTTGACCCTGGCCGAGACACCGCCTGCGTTCCGCCTGGGCACGGCGATCAGCGTGACCCTGAGCACCGCCATCGCGCCGCGTATCGAACTACCCCTGAGTGCCTTGCAGGAGGTCGACGGCAAGACACGCATCTGGCTGCTCGACACCCAAAGCCAGACCGTGCAACCGCGTGACGTCACCGTCGTCAGCCGCGACAGCGCCAGCGCCGTGCTCAACGGCGGCGTCAAACCCGGCGAGCGCATTGTCACCGCTGGCGTGAACAGCCTGAAGCCCGGGCAAAAAGTCAAAATCGACGAGGACAGCCCGCGATGAAAGGGAGCTTCAACTTATCCGACTGGGCCCTCAAGCATCAGTCCTTCGTCTGGTACCTGATGTTCGTCGCGCTGCTGATGGGCGTGTTCTCCTACATGAACCTGGGCCGCGAGGAAGACCCCTCGTTCACCATCAAGACCATGGTGATCCAGACCCGCTGGCCGGGCGCGACTCAGGAAGAAACCCTCAAGCAAGTCACCGACCGCATCGAGAAAAAACTCGAGGAACTCGACGCCCTCGACTACGTGAAGAGCTACACCCGACCGGGTGAGTCCACGGTGTTCGTGTTCTTGAAGGACACCACCAGCGCCAAGGACATCCCCCATATCTGGTACCTGGTGCACAAGAAAATCGACGACATTCGCGGCACTTTCCCCCAGGGTTTGCAGGGGCCGTCGTTCAACGATGAGTTCGGTGACGTATTCGGCTCGGTGTACGCCTTTACCGGCGATGGCCTGACGATGCGCCAGTTGCGCGACTACGTGGAGCAGGTGCGCGCCGAGATCCGTTCGGTGCCGGGGCTGGGCAAGGTCGAGATGATCGGCCAGCAGGATGAAGTGATTTACCTGAACTTCTCCACGCGCAAACTCGCCGCCTTGGGGATCGACCAGCGCCAAGTCGTGCAGAGCCTGCAATCGCAGAACGCGGTCACGCCGGCCGGGGTGATCGAGGCTGGGCCGGAGCGGATTTCGGTGCGCACCTCGGGGCAGTTTGCCTCGGAGAAAGACCTTGCCAACGTCAACCTGCGGCTCAACGATCGCTTCTATCGCTTGGCGGACGTCGCCGAGATCAGCCGTGGCTACGTCGACCCGGCGCGGCCGATGTTCCGTTTCAACGGCAAGCCTGCGATTGGTTTGGCGATTGCCATGCAGAAGGGCGGCAATATCCAGTCGTTCGGCAAGGCCCTGCATGAACGCATGGACGAGCTGACCGCCGATCTGCCGGTGGGTGTGGGCGTGCACAAGGTGTCCGACCAGGCGGAAGTGGTGGAAGAGGCCGTCGGCGGTTTTACCAGCGCGCTGTTTGAAGCGGTGATCATCGTGCTGGTGGTGAGCTTCATCAGCCTCGGCATGCGCGCAGGGTTGGTGGTGGCGTGCTCGATTCCACTGGTGCTGGCGCTGGTGTTCGTGTTCATGGAGTACAGCGGCATCACCATGCAGCGGGTGTCGCTCGGCGCGTTGATCATCGCCCTCGGCCTGTTGGTGGACGACGCGATGATCACCGTGGAGATGATGATCACGCGCCTGGAGAAAGGCGAAACCAAGGAACAGGCGGCGACCTACGCCTACACGTCCACGGCGTTCCCGATGCTCACCGGTACGCTGGTGACCGTGGCCGGCTTTGTGCCGATTGGCCTCAACGCCAGTTCGGCGGGCGAATACACCTTCACCCTGTTCGCGGTGATTGCCGTGGCGATGCTGGTGTCGTGGGTGGTGGCGGTGCTGTTCGCGCCGGTGATCGGCGTGCACATCCTCAGTGCCAACGTGAAACCCCACGATGCCGAGCCGGGGCGGATTGGCCGCGCGTTCAACGGCGGCATGCTGTGGGCGATGCGCAACCGCTGGTGGGCCATTGGTATCACGGTGGCGTTGTTCGTGGCGTCGGTGTTCTCCATGCAGTTCGTGCAGAACCAGTTCTTCCCGTCGTCCGACCGCCCGGAAATCCTCGTCGACCTGAACCTGCCGCAAAACGCCTCGATCAACGAGACGCGCAAGGCCGTCGACCGCCTGGAAGCGATCATCAAGGACGACCCGGACATCGCCCGCTGGAGCACCTATATCGGCCAGGGCGCGATCCGTTTCTACCTGCCCCTCGACCAGCAGCTGGAAAACCCTTACTACGCGCAACTGGTGATCGTCAGCAAGGGCCTGGAAGAACGCGGCGAGTTGATCAAGCGCCTGCAAAAACGCCTGCGTGATGACTTCGTCGGCATTGGCAGCTATGTGCAGCCACTGGAAATGGGCCCGCCTGTGGGGCGGCCGATCCAGTATCGCGTGTCGGGCAAAGACATCGATCAGGTGCGCAAGCACGCCATCGAGCTGGCGACCCTGCTGGATAAAAACACCCACTTGGGCGAGATCATCTACGACTGGAACGAGCCGGGCAAAGTGCTGCGCGTGGACATTGCGCAAGACAAGGCGCGCCAATTGGGGTTGTCGTCGGAAGACGTGGCGCAGTTGATGAACAGCGTGGTCAGCGGCGCCTCGGTGACCCAGGTGCACGATGACATCTACCTGATCAACGTGGTCGGCCGCGCCGAAGATGCCGAGCGCGGTACCCCGGAAACCTTGCAGAACCTGCAGATCGTCACGCCCAATGGCACGTCGATTCCGCTGCTGGCGTTTGCCACCGTGCGGTACGAGCTGGAGCAGCCGTTGGTGTGGCGTCGCGACCGCAAGCCGACCATCACCATCAAGGCCTCGGTGCGCGACGAGATGCAGCCTACCGACCTGGTGAAGCAACTGGCACCGACCATCGAGCAGTTCAGCGCCGGCTTGCCGGTGGGCTACAAGGTTGCCACCGGTGGCACCGTGGAAGAAAGCGGCAAGGCCCAAGGGCCGATCGCCAAGGTGGTGCCGCTGATGCTGTTCCTGATGGCGACCTTCCTGATGATCCAGCTGCACAGCGTGCAGAAAATGTTCCTGGTGGCCAGCGTCGCGCCGCTGGGCTTGATCGGCGTGGTGCTGGCGCTGATTCCCACGGGCACGCCCATGGGCTTTGTGGCGATCCTGGGTATCCTGGCGCTGATCGGCATCATCATCCGCAACTCGGTGATCCTGGTGACGCAGAT
This sequence comes from Pseudomonas sp. GW821-FHT05H12, assembly GCF_059419385.1. Lineage (NCBI taxonomy): Bacteria > Pseudomonadati > Pseudomonadota > Gammaproteobacteria > Pseudomonadales > Pseudomonadaceae > Pseudomonas > Pseudomonas sp. GW821-FHT05H12. Next base: position 118,421 of record NZ_JBWKRS010000002.1, read on the forward strand.
CCACGAGTACGAATTGGCCGGCTATACGCCGTGGGATGCGGTGGTGGAAGCCACCGAGCACCGGCGCCGACCGATCCTGCTCACCGCAGCGGCCGCGAGCCTGGGCATGATCCCCATCGCCCGTGAAGTGTTCTGGGGGCCGATGGCGTACGCGATGATTGGCGGGATCATTATTGCCACGTTGCTGACCCTGTTGTTCCTGCCGGCGCTGTACGTGGCCTGGTACAAGATCCGCGAACCGAAGCAGGAACATCAGGAAAAGCGCGGTTAAACCTGTGGGAGCTGGCTTGCCTGCGATAGCGGTGTACCCGTCAGTGAATGAGTGGCTGACCCACCGCTATCGCAGGCAAGTCGAATCGTCGCACCGCAGCTCCCACAGTTGGATTTTTATGCTGTATGAAATATCTCGAAATGCCTTTCGTGCCGCCTGCAAGTCTACGGGTGTTTTACCCTCGGCCCCCCTTCGGCACAGGATGAGCAGCATGAACTGGCACCATCACTTTCTACTGGTCTGCACGCTCCTCCTCTCACCACTGGTCTCTGCCGCCACGGTCCTGGAAAACCCCCAGTGGCGGGTCGATCTCGACCCCTCCACCCTGGCCATCCGCGTCACACCCAACGGCCAGGCGTCGGTGCAGGCTTCCAGCGGGGTGCAGGCGCGCGCCGTCAGCCAGCTCTCACACACGGATCAACAGGCCAGCTGGCAGTGGGATGAGGGCGCCTTCCGTATCAGCGCCCGCCTTGAGCAGCGTGACCTGCTGCTGACTATCCACGCTCGTGAGCCCGGCGCGCTGGCGATCCTTCAGCAACCCGCCAGCGCCATGGGGCATGGCGTGATGTGGCCATTGGCCGAAGGGCATTACGTGCCAGCTGATAACCCGGTGTGGAAGGCCTTCCTGCTGGACCAGGGTGAACTCAATACCACCCAGGACCTCAGCCTGCCGCTGTGGGGCCTGGACCACGGCAGCTTCACTCTCAATTGGCTGCTGACCAACCCCTACAACAACCGCCTGCACTGGCAGGAGGGCATGGTCCTGTCATTGGCCCATGAATTCACCTCGCTCGATCCCTCTGCGCCGATGACCCTGCTGTTGCACCTGGGCGACGCCGGGCCTTTGGCGGGCGCCAAACGCTATCGTCAATGGTTGGTGGAACAAGGCCGCTATGAATCGTTGGCAGACAAGTTGCGGCAAACGCCCGAGGCGCAGAAATTGCTGGGCGCCAGTCATGTGTACCTGTGGGGCAATGACTTGCTGGCATTGGACGATGTGCGTGACTGGCCAAAGCTGGTCACGTTGCTGCGCGGTAATGAGCTCAAGGGGCTGTTGGATAAAGAGAGCACGCAGGTTCTGGCGCAGACGACTGCGCTGAATCGCTATGAACACACCGTGTTGCTGCGCGGCCTCAATGCGGCAATCAACAAGAAGGCACGACAGGTGTGGCAGGTTGAAACGCCGGATGTGGCCCGGCTGGCCGCCCGATATGGTGAGTTGCGCCGTGAGCTGGCTGTCACCTTTGCCGGCGCCTTGAACGACAACCCTGAAAACTGGGGTAGCAAGGTCATTCCATCCCTGAAAGCCGCTGGGCTCGAACGCTTGCTGGTGACGTTGGGCGAAGGTTGGGAGGGCGGCCTCTGGCACCCGGAAGCGATTCGCGCCGGTGTCGACGCCGGATACCTGATGGCGCCTTACGACTCCTATGAAACGGCGCTATCTGCCACCGAAAACCCGGATTGGACCACTGCTCATCTGGGCGACAATGCCTACCGTAACTGCGCCATCGTGCTTAAGGACGGCAAGCTGAAAACCGGTTTCCAGCAATCGGGCCACTACACCGACCCACGCTGCGTGCGGCCCTTGTTGGAGGCGCGGGTGCAAGCGGTGCAGGTCAAGTCCGGTTTCAACGCCTGGTTCCTCGACGCCTACGCCACAGGCATGGTGTTCGACAGCTACCGCGACAGCGCCCCGATGAGCCAGGCGCAGAACGCCGAAGGCAATGTGGATGCTTCCCGCTGGCTCAACACCGTGCTCAAGCTGCCGGCCGGTTCCGAAGACGGCAACGCCACCACCGCCCAGGGCATCCTGTTTGCCCATGGCATGCAGACTCCGGTGATGGGCTGGGGTGACCAGGACATGACCAAAGATAAGCAGTCGCCCTATTACGTTGGCAACTGGTTCCCGCCGGAACAACCCGCGGTGTTTTTCAAGCAGGTGCCGTTGAAAGAGCCGTTTCGCACCGTGTATTTCGAGCCGAGCATGCGTCTGCCGTTGTACCAGGCGGTGTTCCACGGCTCGGTCATCACGACGCATCACTGGCTGTTCGACAGCCTGAAGCTGAGCAATGTGCGGGCAGAGAACGAGTTGACCCAACTGCTCTACAACGTGCCGCCGCTGTATCACCTGAGTGCCGGGACCGTTAAGCAGCGGTTGCCCATCATTCAACGCCAGGACGCGTTTTTCCGCCCGTTGCATGAACGCCTGGCCACGCAGGAAATGACGAGCTTTCGGTGGCTGACAGCCGATCGGCGTGTGCAGGAAACCACTTTTGCAGATGGCACGCGGTTGATCGCCAATTTTGCCGAGCGCAGTGTGACGGCGTTGGTGGTGGGCGAAGATCCAGTGTTGTACCAGGTGGAATAGCTATCGCAGGCAAGCCAGCTCCCACAGGGGAACGCATTCCAACTGTGGGAGCTGGCTTGCCTGCGATGGAGCCGGCCCAGACGCAAAAAATCTAAATTTTTCGCCAGACGCTGGCCAGCCACGGCTGCTGCTCACGAGGCAACCCAGCCGGCCGGTAGTAATGCTCCAACTCTTCAAAGCCGGCCTCCGTCAGCAACGCCTGCCACGCTTCAAGGTCGTGATAAGACCCGTACCGTGGCCCATTCCAGCCTTCCTGGTTCTCACCCCGGGGGTTGGAGCTGAACAACACGCCGCCAGGCTTCAACGCCGCATGCAGCTGCTGGAGCACACGCGGCAGTTCCTGCTTGGGAATATGAAACAGCACGGCGTTGGCGAAAATCCCGTCGAAGCGTTCGGCCGGCAGGTCCAGCTTCAGGAAGTCCTGTTGCAGCACTTCACAGCCGCTGTCTTCACGCGCCATCTGCGCAAAGCGCTCCGAGCCGTCCAGCCCCACGGCGATGTGCCCCAGGCGGGTGAAGGTCTGCAGATCCCGGCCCGGGCCGCAGCCAAAGTCCAGCACAGTAAACGGCGCGGTGCCTTGGATATTGCGCAGCAGCGCATCAATGTTCTGGCTTACATCGTGGTCGCGAGTGCCTTCACGGAAGTCCTCGGCCACCTTGTTGTAGTGGCCGAGGGTGGTGGAAGTGATCTGGTCGAGGTCGTCGGGCTTGAGGGACATGGCAAGTGATACCGGGCGCTGGGATGTCCCGACTATACCTCACCGCTTGTTCAACACCCGAGCCAAACGATCACCGCCCAACTGGATCACCGCCACCAGAATCACCAGCAGCACGATCACCGTCAGCATGATCTGCGTATCAAAGCGCTGATACCCGTAGCGGTAGGCAATATCACCCAAACCACCTGCACCAATCGCCCCTGCCATCGCCGACGAATTGATCATGGTCACCAACGTGATGGTGAACCCGCCGACAATCCCCGGCAGCGCTTCAGGCAACAGCACATGCCAGATGATGTGCCAGCGCCGGCAACCCATGGCCTGCGCCGCTTCGATCAGGCCGTGATCGACCTCGCGCAAGCTCACTTCGGCGATCCGCGCAAAGAACGGTGTGGCGGCAATGGTCAGCGGCACGACGGCGGCCCATACGCCATAGGTGGTGCCGACGATCAGCCGGGTAAACGGGATCAAGGCCACCATCAGGATCAAAAACGGAATCGAGCGGAACAGATTCACGAACGCCCCCAGCACGCGATTAAGCGCCGGGGCCTGGTAGATGCCGCCCTTGTCGCTGGTCACCAGGAACACCGCCAGGGGAATTCCCACCAGCAACGCGATCAGCGACGACACGCCCACCATCAGCAAGGTGTCGATGGCGCCCTGCACTAAACGATCAAACCACATAGCCCAGCACCTCCGCCTGTTGTGCCCAATTGCCGGCGCGGGTGCGCAGTTCTTCGGGGGTGTGGGGCGAACCGCTCACCGCCAGCAGCAGTTGCCCGAGGGCGTGGCCCTGGATGCGTTCCACGCCGCCTTGCAGCAAGCGCACGCGCCCGCCGAGGGCGCCGAACAGCGCGGCCAAGTCCGGCTCATCGGTGTCGCTGCCGGTGAACTGCAAGCGCAGTACCACCGCGGCCTCCGCCGACGTTGGGCTGGCTTGCAAACGGCTTTGCAGTTCTTCCGGCAGCCCATGTTGCAACGGTGCCAACAGGGTTTTGCTGACCTCGTGCTGCGGGTTGCCAAATACTTGCCACACCGGGCCTTGTTCGACGATACGCCCGTGCTCGAGCACCACCACGCGGTCGCAAATCTCGCGGATCACGGCCATCTCATGAGTGATCAGCACGATGGTCAAACCCAGGCGTTTGTTGATCTCGCGCAGCAGGCCGAGAATCGACTGGGTAGTCTCCGGGTCGAGGGCCGAGGTGGCCTCGTCGCACAGCAAAATTTCGGGGTCGTGTACCAGCGAGCGGGCGATGCCCACCCGTTGTTTCTGCCCTCCGGACAGCTGCGCCGGATAGGACCTGTGCTTGTCCTGCAAACCCACCAGCTCCAGCAGCTCACGCACCTTCTGCTCGCGCTGCAGTTTCGGTACGCCGGCCACTTTCAGTGGCAGCTCGACGTTCTGCCACACGGTCTTGGCTGACATCAGATTGAAGTGCTGGAAAATCATGCCGATGCGCCGGCGCAGCGCCACCAGGTGGTCTTCGTCGAAGTCGCCGATGTCCACTTGGTCGATCAGTACGCGCCCGCTGCTGGGCTGTTCCAGGCGATTGATGGTGCGGATCAGCGACGACTTGCCGGCGCCGCTGCGGCCGATGATGCCAAACACTTCACCGCGCTGGATCGCCAGGTCGATGCCTTGCAAGGCGTGTACGGCGCCGTCGTAGGTCTTGCCCAGGTTGATAAAGCGCACATGGGCGCGGTTCAGGTCGGGGTGCAGTTCGGTCTGCTCGGCGTCCCTGGGCGGTAAGCCCAGGTCGCGCAGTTGGGCATGGGCGGCGGTCATTTTTTATCTTCCCAGCCGACCTGGTAGAGCTTGCCCAGGGACTTGTCCAGGGCAGCACGTACCACCGGCGAATGCTGGTAGATGTCGACGAACTTGATCACACGCGGGTCGGTTTTGCTTTTCGGCTGGATCACGAACTGGATCACGTATTCCGGGTGATCAAGGCCGTCGAACAGCAGCGCCGACTCCGCGTCGAAGGTCTTGGACAGGCGGATGTACGCCGGGTAGCCCTGCACCAGGTCGGCGTCGTCATAGGCGCGCACCAGTTGCACAGCCTCGACTTGCAGGATCTTGATCTTCTTCGGGTTGGAAACGATGTCTTCTTCGGTGGCCTTGTAGCCCACGCCCGGCTTAAGGGTGATCAGCCCGGCCTTGGCCAGCAGTTGCAAGCCACGACCGCTGTTGATCGGGTCGTTGGCGATGGCCACGCTGGCGCCCTGTGGCAGGTCGTTGATGCTTTTGTATTTCTTCGAGTACAGGCCGACGTTGTTGATGATGCCCGGGGCGTAGGGCACCAAGTCAAAGCCTGCGGCAGCCTTGGCGTTTTCCAGGAACGGGATGTGCTGGAAGTAGTTCACATCGATATCGCCGGCTGCCAGGCTGACGTTGGGGGCAATCCAGTCGGTGAATTCCACCAGCTCGACTTTCAAACCTTGCTTGCCCGCCTCGGCCACGGCGGCTTCCAGCGGGATCGCAAAGGCGGCGGTGGTGCCGATTTTCAGCGGCGCATCGGCGGCGAAGACGGCCGAGCTGAACAAACCAAACGCCAGGGCCAGTGCTTTGACTGGGTGGGTGAGCAGTGTTTTTTTCATCATCATTTTCCAGTCATAAGATATTTACACAGATCCCTGTAGGAGCCGGCTTGCCGGCGATGAGGCCCTTGAATGCGGCGGTGATCTCAAGGGCGCTATCGCCGGCAAGCCGGCTCCTACAGGGGGGAGTGGCGGTAGGTAGAACCGGTGTGTTGTTCGGGCAGGCGCGCGCTGTTGTGGAAGACTTTTTCACGCAGTGTGCCGGCCTCGTAGGCGGTCTTGTACGACCCACGCTTCTGCAGCTCAGGCACCACCAGGTCGATGAAGTCCACATAGCTTTCCGGCGTGACGATGCGCGTCAGGTTGAAACCATCCAGCCCGGTCTCGGCGATCCACGACTCCAGTTCATCCGCCACCTGTTCCGGCGAACCGACCAGGGTGATATAGCGCCCGCCCAGGGCGTGCTGCTCGAGCAACTTGCGTCGGGTCCAGTCATTGTTCTGCAGGTTTTTGGTGGCCGACTGGATCGCGTTGCTCTTCACGTACTGGATCGGTTCGTCCAATTCGTATTGGGCAAAGTCGATGGCCGTGGATGCCGAGAAGTGCGCCACGCCGGCTTCCGCGCTGGCATAGCTCAGGTAGTCGGCGTGCTTGGCCCAGGCCAGCGCTTCGGTGGCGCCGACGATCACATTGAGGCCCATGAACACCTTGATGTCGTCCGGGTTACGCCCGGCCTCGACGGCGCTGGCGCGGACCTTGTCCACCTGCGCTTTGGTCGAGGCCTTGTTCTGGCCGCTGATGAACACACACTCGGCGTGACGCCCGGCGAACAGCAAACCGCGATCCGAACTGCCGGCCTGGAACAGCACCGGTGTGCGCTGCGGCGAGGGTTCGCACAGGTGGTATCCCTCCACCTGGTAGAACTCGCCGTGGTGCTCGACCTTGTGCACCTTGCCCGGCTGGGCATACACCCGCGCCTGCGGATCGTTGAGCACCGCGTCGTCTTCCCAGCTGCCTTCCCAGAGTTTGTAAAGCACCTCCAGGTACTCATCGGCCTGGTCATAACGGCGGTCGTGCTCGACCTGCTCGGTCAAGCCCATGGCCTTGGCCGCGCTGTCGAGGTAGCCGGTGACGATGTTCCAGCCCACGCGGCCACGGCTCAGGTGATCGAGGGTGGACATGCGCCGGGCGAACAGATACGGCGGTTCGTAAGTGAGGTTGGCGGTGAGGCCGAAGCCAAGGTTCTGGGTGACGGCGGCCATGGCTGAGACCAGCAGCAGCGGGTCATTCACCGGCAGCTGGATCGACTCTTTGAGCGGCACGTCGATGGAGTTCTGATAGACGTCGTACACGCCGACGATGTCGGCGATGAACAGCCCATCGAACAACCCGCGCTCCAGGGTCTTGGCCAGGTCGGTCCAGTACTCGAGGGTCTTGTACTGGGTGGACGTGTCCCGTGGGTGCGTCCACAGACCGTGGTTGATGTGCCCGATGCAGTTCATGTTGAAGGCATTGAGCAGGATCTTTTTCTTGGCCATCAGATGGTCCCCCGCAGTGGCGGGTTTGCATCGTTGAGGTAGTAATTGCCCACCGCGTGGTACTTCCAGCGCACCGGGTCGTGCAGGGTGTGCACGCGGGCGTTGCGCCAGTGACGGTCCAGGCCGTGCTCTGCCAGGGTCGCCTGGCTGCCGGACAGTTCGAACAGCGTGCTGCCGGCGGCCAATGAGATTTCGGTGCTCAAGGCGCGTACTTCAGCCACGGCAATCGAGGCGGCGGCGACGGTCTCGGCGTTGCTGTCGGCCTGGGCGCGGTCGAGAAATTCGCCGGAACGCTCAAGCAGTGCTTCTGCGGCATGCAGGCGCACGCTCAGGTGGCCGAAGCTTTTCAGGGTCAGCGGGTCCTCGGTGGCCTTGTCGTTGCCCGAGTCGATCCACGGGCGGGTCTTGGTGCGCACAAAATGCAACGCGTCTTCAAAGGCTGCACGGGCGATGCCGGTGTCGATGGCCGCGTGAAGAATCTGTGCCAGCGGGCCGACGGTGGTCGGGCGCTCGAACGCGCTCTGGAACGGAATCACGTCCTGCGCCGCCACCCACACGTTGTCGAACACCACCGAACCGCTGCCGGTGGTGCGCTGGCCAAAGCCGCTCCAGTCGTCGATCACGGTCAGGCCTTCGCTGCCACGCGGGACAAACGCCAGTTGCTGCACGCCATGTTCGTCCACTACGGAGGTGGGGATGCGCTGGGCGTAGATCGCGCCGGTGGAATAGAACTTGCGGCCGCTGACGCGAAAACCATCGCCGTCGCGGGTGATCGATGTAACGCGGTCATGGGCCGTCTTGGTGCCCAGTTCCGCCAGGGCGTTGCCGAAGCGCTGGCCCGCGAGCACTTCGGCGTACAGGCGCTTTTGTTGCGCCGGGGTGCCGTTCACCCGCAGCACTTCAAGGGCATAGAAATGGTTCTGCGGGATCTGGCCCAACGAGGCATCCGCCTGGGCGATCAGCGCAATGACCTTGGCCAAGGTGACGTTGGACACACCAGCGCCGCCGTATTCCTTGGGCACGCTGATGCCCCAGAGGCCAGAGCGCGAGAACACGTCCAGTTCGGGCAGGGGCAGGCGGCGTTCGCGGTCACGCTGGGCGCTGTCGCGGCGGAAATCTTCGGCCAGGTCGCTGGCGACAATAAGGGCTTGTTCGTCGCTGGTGATGACCGCGACGTGATGAGAAAGGGTCATGCGTATTTCTCCAGAGGTCTGGTCGGTCAAATCCAGGAGTGGCGAGCCGGCAGCGTGCCGTTCAATCGAAAGGCGCCGATGGCGTGATACTTCCAGCGCACCGGGTCGTGCAGGGTGTGCACCCGGGCGTTGCGCCAATGCCGGTCGAGGTTGAACTCGGCGAGGGTCGCGCGGCTGCCGGCCAGTTCGAAGAGCTTTTCGCTGACTTGCAGCGACACTTCAGTGGTCAGCACCTTTGCTTCGGCCACGGCAATCGAGGCGCGGGCGGCAGACTGCGCGGTGATCGGTGCGGCGCTGACCTGGTCCAGCACCTGGCCGGCCTTGCGCAGCAGCGCTTCGGCGGCGTGCAGCTCGATCTTGAGCTTGCCGATGTCGGCGATCACATACAGGTCATCGCTGGCCCGTTCGACGTTGGCGTCGACCCACGGGCGCGAACGTTCACGCACGAAGGCGATGGTGTCGTCCAGCGCTCCGCGTGCAATGCCCGCGTCAATGGCGGCCTGGATCAACTGGGAGACGGCGCCCTGGATATTCGGGGTTTCGCCGATGCGCCAGTTTTCGACCACCAGCTCTGCGTCCACCGGCACTTGGTCCAACAGCACAGTGCCGCTGGCGGTGGTGCGTTGGCCGAAGCCCGACCAGTCATCCACGATGCGCAGCCCTTCGGTGCCACGGCGCACGAACGCCATGATCTGCTTGCCGTCATCGTTCAGCGCCTTGACCGCGACCCAATGGGCAAACAGCGCGCCGGTGGAATAGAACTTCTGGCCGCTGATCACATACCCGTCACCCTTGGCGGTGATGCGCGCCTTGAGTTCCAGGGTGTTTTTGGTGCCGCGTTCCGGGCCGCCATTGCCGATGCGCCAGCCGTCGAGGACGCTCTGGAACAGCTGCTTTTTCTGGCGCTCGGTGGCCGCGCCCTGCACCAGGTGCAGGATGCCGAAATGGTTCTGCGGGATCTGCCCAAGGGCCGGGTCGGCCGCGCTGATGATCGCGAACACCTCGGCCAGGGTCACGAAGGACACCTGCGGGCCGCCGTATTCACGGGGGATGGAAATACTGCCCAGCCCGCTGCGGGTGAACTGTTCGATCTGTGCCCACGGCAGTTTGCGTTGCTGATCGCGCTTGGCGGCTTGCAGGCGTGCGGCCTTGGCAAGCTCGTGGGCCGCGTCCAGCGCCTCTGCGTCGTTGCGCAGCACAGCGGCCGGCAACAGCAGGGGGGCTATATCGCGATCATTGTCCAGACCACTCTGGGGGGGTGTTTGAGCCAAGTTAGACATCAGCGCCGCTCCTTGGCTGCACGTAATGCCCTGGCGTTATGCACCGGGGTAATTCTGACCATACCGACCTCGCATTCAATGAAATAAAAACAAAAAAATCAGAGATGTCCGGTGGTCCGGTGCATATACCCTAAGCGTGTTAAATCTTTAAATAAACTAACTTCTAGGAATATGCATAGAAGGGCTGTCACCCCGGTTCGCAGGGTGAACCGGGGTGATGCGGTTGGTAGGTCGACGCGGCCCTGGCGGGCCGGGCTGGCGCCTGGGGTGAGCAGGCGGCGATGTTCAGTGTGCGGGTCGGTGCCCAGCGTGAATTATTGCCCACGCGATCAAGGATGCAGTACGTCACGTCCAGGCGGCTGTCGTCGCCGGCCTCGACAATCACCGTCGAGGGCACCCACAGGTGGACCGTCAGGCCGACGTCCGACGGTTGGATTGGCGGCAGGTCCAGGCGCACATCGCCCCAGCGCAGGGTGATGGCGTCGCCGCTGCTCATGTTCAGGTAGGGCTCGATGGTCAGTGGGATGCCACGGCGCACCTGATGACCATTGACGCCATGGCGACGGATCGTTTCGGGCAGGCCCACCGGGGCGAGGTTCTGGTTTTCATCGCTGAACAGGGGCGAAGGCTCGCCGCCGGGGTAATTGGTCTTTACCTTTACCCGCGTCGGGGCGGAACGGACCGGGCCGTAGCCCACTTGCATCACCTGGTAGTGCACTCGCGCCGAGCCATCCTGCACAAAGCTTTCCGGTACGCGCAGCTGGGTCGGCATGCCGATCTTGCAGGCCGTGATCCTCCGTGAGGCGGCGAAGCAGTTGTTCCAGAACAGTTCGATCAAGTCGCCCTCGTCCATGCCGGGGTAGGGCGCAATGTCGACTTGCAGCTGGGTGGCGGCCAGGGCGTTGATGCCTTCCCGATGCGCCTGGGGCAGGCTCGGGGCGGTGAGCAGGGGCGGGGTTGCAGTGCGCGTCATACGTAATCTCCTTGATGCAGCCAGCAGCAATCGTTCCGAACCGTTGGCGCGGGTGCGCAAGGGGGCCGAAAGGGAACGATTCAGTGAGTAGCCGGGATAGGATCCAATCCTCTAGGCCCTAGATAAGAGGGTTGGCCGGGGAGCGTCAATGGCGGCACGGGGCTAAACGGCAAGCAGGGGGAAATTCAGAAGGGTCTGACTCGCGCGGGGATATTCGGGTGGTGACGGCGGGGTGTTTTACAGGCTGGAATGAGCATTCCCTGTGGGACCGCGCTTCATGTAGGAGCTGGCTTGCCTGCGATAGCATCACCTGGGTGTGATGGATACACCCTGGTGTCTGCATCGCAGGCAAGCCAGCTCCCACACAAGCCATTTTCCATAGACCCAGGGGATGTTTCAGTGGGCGAGAAACTTGCTCAGGAACTGCTTGGTGCGTTCTTCCTTGGGGTTGGCGAACAGCGCCTTGGCCTCGCCTTGCTCCACGATCACGCCCTTATCGAAGAAGATCACCCGGTTGGCCACATCGCGGGCAAAGCTCATTTCGTGGGTGACGATGACCATGGTGCGGTTTTCTTCAGCAAGGCTGCGGATAGTCGCCAGCACTTCCCCCACCAATTCCGGGTCCAGTGCCGAGGTGGGTTCGTCGAACAGGATTACCTCCGGCTCCATCGCCAGCGCACGCGCAATCGCCACGCGCTGTTGCTGGCCGCCGGAAAGACGCCGTGGGTACGACTCCTCCTTGCCCGCCAGGCCAACCCTGGCCAGCAGCTTGCGACCGAGGGCGACCGCCGCGTCGCGTGGCATCTTCTTGACCACGATCGGGCCTTCGATGACGTTTTCCAGCGCGGTGCGGTGGGGGAACAGGTTGAAGTTCTGGAACACGAAGCCCACGTGCTGGCGCAGGCGCCGCACCAGGCCCTGTTGCTGGTTGAGCGGCTTGCCGGTGTCAATCTCGATGTCACCCACCTTGATGCGGCCACTGGTGGGTTCTTCGAGGAAGTTCAGGCAGCGCAGCAAGGTGGTCTTGCCGGAACCGCTGGGACCGATGATGGCGACGACTTCGCCTTCCTTGACCTCAAGGTCGATGCCGTTGAGTACCACCTGGCCCTTGAATTGTTTGGTCAGTTTTTCAACCACGATCATGCTTCAAGACTCCAGGTCATGCCGGTTGACCCGGTCTTCCAGGCGGTTTTGGAAGTGCGCCAGGATACTCGCCAGAATCCAGTAGATCAGGGCGGCGGACAGGTACATGGTGAAGATTTCGAAGGTCCGTGCAGACACCAATTGGGCCTGGCGGAACAGCTCGGGCACCTGGATGGTAGCGGCCAGCGCCGTGTCCTTGACCAGCGAAATAAAGCTGTTGCCCAACGGCGGCAACGCCGTGCGCATGGCTTGCGGCAGGATGGCCCGGCGCAGGGTCTGCGCGCGGGTCATGCCGATACTCGCCGCAGCTTCCCACTGGCCACGCTCGATGGACGCGATGGCGGCCCGCAGGATTTCACAGGCGTAAGCGGCCATGTTCAGCGAGAAGCCGATCAAGGCCGCCGGGATCGGATCCAGCTCGATGCCCACTTGCGGTAAGCCGTAGTAGATCAGGAACAGCTGCACCAGCAAGGGCGTGCCGCGAAAGAACGACACATAGACCCGGGCGATCCAGCTTGCCAGCTTGAAGCGCGACAGGCGCATCAAGGCCAGGCCGAAGCCCAGCAGCAAGCCGAAAAACATTCCGCCGAGGCTAAGAATCACCGTGTAGTACGCGCCCTTGAGCAGAAAGGGCGCGGAGTCCAGCGCGAGTTGGAAACCTGCTTCCATTATTCAGTGACGTCAGCGTTGAAGTACTTCTCGGACAGCTTCTTCAAGGTGCCGTCGGCGCGCAGTTTGTCGAGGGCCTTGTTCACCGCGTCGAGCAGCTCAGGCTCGCCTTTGCGCAGGGCGATACCGGCTTCCTGGCGGGAGAAGGCGTCGCCGGCAGTGGCAGTGTCCGGGGCTTTCTTGGCGTATTCCAGGGCGGCCAGGCGGTCGATCAGGATGGCGTCGATACGGCCGATACGCAGGTCCTGGAACTTGGTCGGGTCATCGTTATAGGTCTTGATGATGGCTTTAGGCTGATTGTCCTTGAGCCATTGTTCGTAGTTGGTGCCCAGGCCTACACCGACTTTCTTGCCGGCCAGGTCGTCGGCGGTCTTGATGCTGTCGACGTTCTTTTTCAGGACCAGTGCCTGGATACCGGACACGGTGTAAGGCTTGGAGAAGTCGTACTTCTTCTTGCGCTCTTCAGAAATGGTGACCTGGTTGACCACCGCGTCCAGGCGCTTGGATTCCAGGGCGGCGAGGATGCCATCCCACGGCGTGGCCTGCAGCTTGACCTTCACGCCCAGCTCCTTGGCCAGGGCTTCGGACAGTTCCACTTCAAAGCCGCTGAGCTTGCCGCTTTCGTCGACGAAGCTGAACGGTGGGTAGGTGCCTTCCAGGCCGATCTTGATCTCGCCCGCTTTCTTGATGGTGTTCAACTGCTCGCCAGCAACCGCCTGGCCCATCCACCCAGCCCCGAGGGCCAGGCCCAAAGTGCCAACCAGCAACGTACGACGCAATGCAGAAATAGTCATGAAGAGCCCCTGTGTTTTTTATGTTGAGCGAAGCAGGTGACGCAGTAGTCGTATCCTGCCTTAAAGCGCGGTGCGCGTCTTCGCCTACGGCGCGATGATAAAGCCGCTTCTTAAGACTTGAAAATAATATAAAATTAATTTGTTATTCTGTTTTGGAATATAACGCCAATCTAATGTGGGAGCTGGCTTGCCTGCGATGGCGGTGGGTCAGCACAACATCCGTCGGCTGATACACCGCCATCGCAGGCAAGCCAGCTCCCACATTTGCAGCCCGCGTTTATTCAGTTGAACGCAGAGCCATAAGCAAACAGCGCCGGCGCCCCACCGGTGTGCAGGAAAATAATCGGCCCGTCTTCAAACCGCTGACGCCCGATGCCGTCCAGCAAACCGGCCATGGCCTTGCCAGTGTAGACCGGGTCCAGCAGCAGCCCTTCCTGGCTCGCCAGCAGCTTGACCGCCGCCAGCGTGCCGGCATTCGGCTCACCGTAGCGCGGGCCGAAATACTCGTCCCACAGGATCACCTTGAAGGCCTCGGGAATCGCCACGCCCAGCAATTCGGCGGTGCGTTCGGCCAGGCCCTGCACTTTCGGGCGCTGGGCTTCATCAGTGCGCGACACGGTCACACCAATGACCGGCAGGTCCGGCAGTACTTCACTCAAGGCCAGGGCCAGCCCGCTGTGGGTGCCCGCGCTGCCCGATGCCAACACCACGGCGGCAAATTCGAGACCGCTGTCTTCGATCTGTGCGGCCAGTTCCAACCCGGCGCGCACGTAGCCCAGCGCGCCGAGGGCATTGGAGCCACCGATGGGCACCAGGTACGGCTTTTTGCCGTTGCTGCGCAGGCGATCGGCCAAAGCGTTGAGTTGGTCGTCGGCGTTATCGAGGTTCTCGACCAGCTCGACCTTGGCGTCGAACAGGTCCAGCAGCAGACGGTTGCCGTTACCCAGGTAGTTGGGGTCTTCGGTGCCGGTGGGGTTTTCCAGCAGCGCCACGCAGCCCAGGCCCAGCTTGGCGGCCAACGCAGCGGTCTGGCGTACGTGGTTGGATTGCAGGGCGCCGGCGGTCACCAGGGTGTCAGCGCCTTGGGCGATGGCATCGGCGGCGAGGTATTCGAGTTTGCGCAGCTTGTTGCCGCCCATTGCCAGGGGCGTGGTGTCATCGCGCTTGACGTAGATGTCCCTGCCCAGCCAGGCCGACAGCCGCTCGAGTTTTTCCAGGGCAGTGGCGCCGCCCAGCAGTTCCAGGCGGTTAAAACGGTCGAGCTGTTGTTTGATCATGGCTACGCACGGTGGCTAAGAGATGAGGCGACTATAGGCAGGCACTTTTCATCGGGCAACTGCCAAACGCTTATGCCGGATAGTTCTGAGCATCACACCATTGGTTCTTAAGAACGCTCGGGGTGCATACCGTAAAGTGAGCGCCATTACGTCAGGAGTGAATACCGTGAGTGAGCGTTCCAGTCATTGGCAATTGCAGACCATCGTCAGCCAGCTGCGCGGCGCCCGGGACCAGTGGCGAACGCGCAACGGCCGCCTCAGCGGCGAGCATGGTGGGCGTGAGTTGCCGTCGCGTGAGGCGGTGGCGCAGATTCTTGAATCGCTGTGCGGTGCGCTGTTCCCCATGCGCCTGGGGCCGGTGGACCTGCGTGAAGAAAGCGAAGATT
The DNA here is from genome assembly GCF_059419385.1 of Pseudomonas sp. GW821-FHT05H12. Lineage (NCBI taxonomy): Bacteria > Pseudomonadati > Pseudomonadota > Gammaproteobacteria > Pseudomonadales > Pseudomonadaceae > Pseudomonas > Pseudomonas sp. GW821-FHT05H12. The sequence goes on from NZ_JBWKRS010000002.1 coordinate 133,572, forward strand.
TCTACGTCGGCCACACCCTCGACGTGGCGCTGAACGCGCTGCTCGGCCAGGCCCGCCTGGAACTGCGCTATGCCGCCCGCCAAGGCGGCAAGGACGATCGTGAGGTCGACGCCCATGCCATCCGCCTGATCCAGGATTTCGCCCTGGCCCTGCCGTCCTTGCGCAGCTTGCTGGACACCGACGTGCTGGCTGCCTACCACGGCGACCCGGCCGCCCGCAGCGTGGATGAAGTGCTGCTGTGCTACCCGGGGATCCTGGCGGTGATTCATCACCGCCTGGCCCACCATCTGTACCGCGCCGGCCTGCCGCTGTTGGCGCGGATCAGCGCGGAGATTGCCCACTCGGCCACCGGTATCGATATCCACCCCGGCGCGCAGATCGGCCCGAGCTTCTTCATCGACCACGGGACCGGTGTGGTGATTGGCGAGACGGCGATCATCGGTGAGCGCGTGCGCATCTACCAGGCCGTGACGCTGGGCGCCAAGCGCTTCCCGGCAGATGAGGACGGGCAGTTGCAGAAGGGCCACCCGCGCCACCCGATTGTCGAGGACGACGTGGTGATCTACGCCGGCGCGACGATCCTGGGGCGCATCACCATCGGCAAAGGCTCAACCATCGGCGGCAACGTGTGGCTGACCCGCAGCGTGCCGGCCGGGGCGAATATCACCCAGGCCAACCTGCAGCACGACGACGGCACACAAAAATAGCCAACCCGCCTAACCCCTGTGTAGGAGCCGGCTTGCCGGCGATGAGGCCATTAGCCTTGCGCTGATTTTGAGGCCGCCATCGCAGGCAAGCCAGCTCCCACAGGGTCAACCGCATTTCAAATTTCCCTCGTAAACGCTGAACGATTTGTCATCCCCGCCCGTCATACCTGTCCTTGAGCTAGTGTAGGAATTACCTACCACTCAGCCTTGCGATTAGTCCCGGACCGCCTATCCATGTTTAACTTGAATGCTCGTTCAAGTTAAACCCGGTGGTTCGCTGCCCGCTCACAACAGGAGGCTTACCTTTGCTGAGTCCGTTATTCACAGCCACATTCCACACCCTCGGGGTGCATCGTTCATGAGTGCATCGTCCACCCCTGCAAGTGGCCTGGTGCGCATGAATGCGCCGGTCTTCTACTTCGCCGCCACGTTTATTTTGTTGTTCGGCGTCACTGTCATCGCGATCCCGCAACAGGCCGGTGCCTGGTTGCTGGCCGCGCAAAACTGGGCGGCCAATACGGTCGGCTGGTACTACATGCTGGCGATGACCCTGTATCTGGTCTTCGTGGTGGTCACCGCGTTATCGGGCTACGGCAAGATAAAACTCGGTGCCGACCACGACGAGCCCGAATTCAGTTACTTGTCCTGGGCCGGCATGCTGTTCGCCGCCGGGATCAGCATCACGCTGTTTTTCTTCTGCGTTTCCGAGCCGCTGACGCACCTGGTGCAACCGCCCCAGGGCGCACCGATGAACGCCGACGCGGCGCGCCAGGCCATGCAGATCCTGTTTCTGCACTGGGGCCTGCATGGCTGGGGCGTGTTCGCCTTTGTCGGCATGGCCCTGGCGTACTTCGCCTACCGGCATAACCTGCCGCTGGCGCTGCGCTCGGCGCTGTACCCGCTGATCGGCAAGCGCATCAACGGCCCCATCGGCTACGCCGTGGATGGCTTCGGCATCATCGCCACGGTGTTCGGCCTGGGGGCCGACATGGGCTTTGGGGTGTTGCACCTCAACTCCGGCCTCGACTACCTGTTCGGCGTGGCTCACACCCAATGGGTCCAGGTTGGCCTGATCACCCTGATGATGGGCGCCGCGATCCTGGTGGCCGTCTCCGGCGTCGACAAGGGCGTGCGGGTGATGTCCGACATCAACATGCTGCTGGCCTGCGCGCTGCTGCTGTTTGTGTTGTTCGCCGGCCCCACCCAGCACCTGCTCAACACCCTGATCCAGAACCTGGGCGACTACCTGGGCGCCTTGCCGACCAAGAGCTTCGACGTATACGCCTATGATAAACCCAGCGACTGGCTGGGCGGTTGGACGGTGTTCTACTGGGCCTGGTGGATCGCATGGTCGCCGTTCGTGGGCCTGTTCATCGCACGGATTTCCCGTGGCCGTACCATCCGCGAATTCGTGTTCGGCGTGCTGCTGATCCCGCTGGGTTTCACCCTGGCGTGGATGTCGATCTTCGGCAACAGCGCCATCGACCAAGTGCTCAACCACGGGCTCACCGCACTCGGTCAATCGGCCATCGACAACCCGTCGATGAGCCTCTACCTGCTGCTGGAAACCTACCCGTGGAGCAAAACCGTCATCGCGGTCACGGTGTTTATCAGCTTCGTGTTCTTCGTCACTTCGGCCGACTCGGGCACCGTGGTGCTGTCGACCCTGTCGTCCAAGGGGGGCAACGCCGATGAAGACGGGCCGAAATGGCTGCGGGTGTTCTGGGGCGCGATGACCGCGCTGGTCACCAGTGCGCTGCTGTTTGCCGGCAGTATCGATTCGCTGAAATCAGCGGTGGTGCTGACGTCACTGCCATTCTCGATGATCCTGCTGCTGATGATGTGGGGGCTGCACAAGGCTTTCTACCTCGAGTCGCAAAAGCAGATTGCCCAGTTGCACTCATTGGCGCCTATCTCGGCCGCACGCAAGGGCAGGGGCGGCTGGCGTCAGCGCTTGAGCCAGGCCGTGCATTTCCCGTCGCGGGACGAGGTGTACCGCTTCCTGGATACCACCGTGCGACCGGCGATCGAAGAAGTGACGGCGGTGTTTGTCGAGAAAGGCCTGAACGTGGTGACCCAGCCGGACCCGGCCAACGACAGCGTCAGCCTCGAAATCGGTCACGGTGAGGAACGCCCGTTCGTGTACCAGGTGCAGATGCGCGGTTACTTCACGCCGTCGTTTGCCCGGGGTGGCATGGGCAAGAAAGAGATCAACAACCGCCGCTACTACCGGGCGGAAGTGCACCTGGCCGAAGGTAGCCAGGACTACGACTTGGTGGGCTACACCAAGGAGCAGATCATCAACGACATCCTCGACCAGTACGAGCGTCACCTGCAGTTCCTGCACCTGGTGCGCTGAGGCTCAGGCCCTGAGGTACAGGGCCAGCGCCACCAACGGCGCGCCGAACACGCCACTGCCGATCACCAGCTCCGACACCAGGGGCTGGCCGGCAGTGAGCACGCCGACGGCGCCGTTGGCCACTGATGCGATCAGCCAGACGCCGACAAAACTGTAGGCCAGCACCGTGCGGCTGATGCCGAGTTTTTGCCCGATGAACAGCATCAGTGCTAGCAGAATCAAGCCGCAGCTGATGACGACGAGGGTGTGCATGACGGTGATCTCCTGTGGGAGCTATCCCCTGTGGGAGCCGGGCTTGCCCGCGATGCAGGCACCTCGGTTATTCAGAGGCACCGAGGTGATGCCATCGCAGGCAAGCCAGCTCCCACACAAGCCGGCTCCCACAGGGGATCTCATCGGGTCGTTAGTGTGTAGTGGGTTTAAGCAAGTCCTGCAAACCCACCTTCCAGAACAGTTCTGCCCGCACCCGATCCGCCACGCCATTGACGATTTCGCAGCCATCCTCGGAAGGGTCGATATGCCGGCGGAACGGGCGTGTGCCGAACGGCAAGCCGACGATCTCGACAATCGCCTTGGCCACCTCACCCACATCCGCATCCTCAGGCTCCAGCGCCGCCAAGCCTTGCAATGCAGCTTCTGCAACCCCCGCATACGGGCCGTCGTTGTACAGATCGACACGCGCCTGATCGCTGGGCTTACCGGAGTGGGCAAAGTGATTGGTGCCCTTGGTAAACGCGCCGGGCACGATGATCGAGGTCTCGATACCCCAACGCGTCAGCTCGCTGGCGTAGGACACCGCCAGGGAATCCATCGCGGCCTTCGCTGCAAAGTACGGCGCAAGAAACGGCGGTGTCCCCCCGCGAGCGCTGCTGGACGACACCCACATCACCAACCCTTTGCCCTGCTTGCGCAGGTACGGCAGCGCTGCACGGTTGACCCGCTGCGTGCTGAGCACGTTGATGTCGTACAGCTGGGCGAACTGCTCCGGCGTGAAGGCTTCGGCCGGGCCGAACGACATGTGCCCGGCGTTGTGGATGATCACATCCAGGCGCCCGCAGTCGGCGACGATCTTGGCGACGCCGGCGTCCACCGACTCGCTGGAGGCCACGTCCAGCTCGACGCTGCGCAGGTCCACCTGGTGCTCTTCGGCATAGCGCTGGACCTGGGCCACCTGCGGTGCATTGCGCCCCAGGGTTTCGCGCATGCTGGCGTAGACCGTGTGGCCGGCGTCGGCCAGGGCGCGGGCGGTGAGGGCGCCAAAACCACTGGAGGCGCCGGTAATCAGGATGATCGATTTCATGCTGTTGCCCTCGATTGCGTTCAAACCAGCCCGCCATTGGCGCGCAGGATTTGCCCATTGATCCAGCCACCGGCCGGGCTTACCAAAAACGACACCACGCGGGCGATATCTTCCGGTTGGCCCAGGCGTTCCAGGGGCGCCATCTTGGCCAGGCCCTGAATCTGCTCTTCGCTCTTGCCGTGCAGGAACAGGTCGGTGGCGACCGGGCCAGGGGCGACCGCGTTGACGGTGATGCCACGTCCGCGCATTTCCTTGGCGAACACTTGGGTCAGGGATTCCACCGCCGCCTTGCTGGCGATGTACACGGCGTAGCCTGGGAAATTGAGGCCCACGGTGCTGCTGGAAAAATTGACGATGCGCCCACCGTCGTTGAGGCGCGTGGCTGCCTCGCGCAGGGCGTTGAAGGTGCCACGGGTGTGGATGTCGAAGTTCTGGTTGTAGAGCTCGTCACTGTGCTGGGCCAGGGGCAGTGTCTTGAGAATGCCGGCGTTGTTGACCAGCACGTCGACCTTGCCCAGTTGGGTTTCGGTTTCATCGAACAGGCGCTTGATATCGGCGGGCTTGCTGACATCACCCTGGATCGCTATGGCTTGGTGGCCGGCCTGGCGCAGTTCCACCACCAGCTTCGACGCCTCAGTGGCGCTGCTGGCGTAGTTGATCGCCACGGCGTAACCGTCGGCGGCGAGTTGTCGGGCCACCACGGCGCCAATGCCACGGGAAGCGCCGGTGATGATTGCGACTTGAGTTGTCATGGTGCGAGGTCCTTTGGAGTGGGTGTGGACGCAGATTCACATGTTTACCAGGACCGATAAATGCGCCAGACTTGCCTTGACTGTTCAATAATCGCCAACAATTAGTCTGAGGGAATGTCACGTGGATCAAGTCAAAGCGATGAAGGTGTTTGTGCGCATTTACGAGCGTTCAAGCTTCACATTGGCCGCCGATGACCTGAACCTGCCGCGTGCCACGCTGACCCACACCCTCAATCAATTCGAGGCCTGGCTGGGCACCCGCCTGCTCGAACGCAGCACTCGCCGTGTGCGCCCCACCCTCGACGGCGAGGCTTATTACCAACGTTGCGTGCAATTGCTGGCGGAGCTGGAAGAGGCTGAACTGGCGTTTCGCAGCGTGGCGCCCAAGGGGCGTTTGCGCGTGGATTTGCACGGCACCCTGGCCAAGTATTTTGTGATCCCGGCGCTGCCGCAGTTCATGGCGCGCTACCCGGAAATCGAGCTGTCGATCAGTGAGGCGGATCGCTTCGTCGACCTGATCGCCGAAGGCGTGGATTGCGTGTTGCGCGCGGGCACCCTGGGGGACTCTGCATTGATCGGCCGGCGTGTCGCGACCCTGCGCCAGGTGACCTGCGCCAGTCCCACCTACTTGCGAAAATACGGCGAGCCAAAGTGCCTGGCGGACCTCGCGACACATCGCGCGGTGAACTACGTTTCGCGCACCACGGCCAAGCTGTTTCCGTTCGAATTCATGGTGGGTGGCGAGCTTGAAGAGGTGAGTATCGAGGGCGCGCTTTCGGTGTTTGGTGCCGAGATTTATTCCGCCAGCGCGGTGGCCGGGTTGGGCATTATCCAGTGCCCGCATTACCGCATGGCCGAGCTGATCGAGCAGGGTGTGATGCGTGAAATTCTCACCGATACGCCACCGCCGCCCATGCCGGTTTCGATTTTGTATCCGCACAATCGACACATGTCGCCGAGGGTTCGCGTGTTCGTGGATTGGCTGTCAGAAATCTTCGAAAATGCCCGCTAACCCGCGTAGTTAAAGGGTTCCTTAAATTTAATTTCATTCGTGAACTAACGGTTTTGACTCCGAACTGTCATCTGGCCACTGCGTAATTGTGTGAAGCGTTTGACGCTTTCATTTCAGAACAGTGACGGAGACCGGTAACAATGAAGACGTTATTAAGCCCCATGGTGGGTGCCGCCATGGCGAGCTTTATGCTGTCCGCCCATGCCGATTTTATCGATGACAGCCACGCCGATGTGACCCTGCTCAATCGCTATCTCAACCAGCAGGGTCGTGATGTGGTGAACAGCACGGCCAAGGCGCACAGCGTGCGTGATTGGGGCCAGGGTTTCGAGTTCAACTTCAAGTCGGGCTACACCGACGGCCCGGTCGGTTTTGGCCTGGACCTGCAAGCCTTCTACGGCTTGAAGCTGGATTCCGGTGGCGACCTCAACGACAAGGATCACCAAGGCCGCTACCCAGGCAGCATGTTCCCGCTGGACAACGGCAAGTCCGCCGACCAGTTCGGCGTGTTGAGCCCTACGTTCAAGATGCGTTTTGCCCAGGATGAGTTGCGCCTCGGCACGCTCTACGGCAACAACCCGGTGCTGGCCAACACTGACGGCCGCCTGTACCAGCAGACCAACACCGGCGTGCAACTGGTGTCCAAGGACCTCACGGACTTCACGTTCACCGGCGGCGATATCTTCAAGACCAAGATCCGCAACGAAACCGGCGACCAGGGCATGATCACCGCCGGGGGCACCAAAGAGAGCGATCGCTTCCTGTTTGGCGGTGCGGACTACACCGGTATCCAGAACACCACCGTGAGCCTCTGGTACTCCAATCTTGAGGATTACTACCAGCAGTTCTTCCTGGGCGCCAAGCGTCATGACGCCTTGTCGGTCGGCGCAATCGACACCGATATCCGCGTATTCCGCAGCCTGGGTGTGGGCGAAAACGCCGACGGCGACAAGGACTTTGCCGGGGCTGGCCTCTACGGTGACGGCACCAGCAAGGGCCGCATCAACCAGACCACCGCGAGCTTGCTTGAAAGCTACAGCCTGGACGGCCACACCGTCGGCCTGGGTATCCAGAAAAACAGCGGCGACAGTGACTTCCCGTACCTCGATTCTGGCCTGAACAGCGGCGATAACCGCCAGGGCCCGGGCTCGGGCGCCGACACCCCGGCGCTGACCAACATGCAGTTGAATAAATTTCAACACGCCGGTGAGCGCACGTGGCTTGCGCAGTACAAGTATGACTTCGGTAAGCTGGGCCTCACGGGCCTGTCGTTCTCGGCGGCCTACGCCCACGGGGATGACATCCGCACCGTGCAGGGCACCACCAGCGAGTGGGAACGCAACATTGCCGTGGCTTACCAAGTACCGACCGGCACCCTCAAAGGCCTGGGCGTGACCTGGAAAAACGCGCATGCCAGCCCGGATATCACCGGCGCCACCGTGCAGGATGAAAACCGCTTCTATGTCAGCTATGTCGTTCCCCTCTGGTAGGAAATTGCTGTAGAACGGAACGGCAGACTTAAGCGATTCAGCTGCTTAAAAGGCCTGGGAATAGCGTTATTCCCGGGCCTTATTAGTCCCAAGTTCAAGAGAGGATTCGATGACTTACATTGCTGCCGAAAACCGCTATGAATCTATTCCGTATCGCCGCGTAGGCCGCAGTGGGTTGGTGCTGCCGGCACTGTCCCTGGGCCTGTGGCACAACTTTGGCGACAGCACCCCGATCGACACCCAGCGCGCCCTGCTGCGCACGGCGTTCGACCTGGGGATCAACCACTTCGACCTGGCCAACAACTACGGCCCACCGTACGGCAGCGCCGAGATCAACTTCGGCCGTTTGCTGCGCGAAGATTTCAAGCATTACCGCGATGAACTGATCATCTCCAGCAAGGCCGGTTGGGACATGTGGCCCGGCCCTTACGGCCAGGGCGGCGGTTCGCGCAAATACGTACTGGCGAGCCTGGACCAGAGCCTGCAACGCCTGGGCGTCGACTATGTGGATATCTTCTACTCCCACCGCTTTGACGCCGACACCCCCCTGGAAGAAACCGCCAGCGCCCTCGCCACCGCCGTGCAACAAGGCAAGGCGTTATACATCGGCATCTCTTCCTATTCGGGCGTGAAAACCCGCGAAATCGCCGCCTTGCTCAAAGAGTGGAAAGTGCCGCTGTTGATCCACCAGCCGGCCTACAACCTGCTCAACCGCTGGGTAGAAAAAGACCTGCTGGACACCACCGAAGAACTCGGCGCCGGGGTGATTGCGTTCACGCCGCTGGCCCAGGGGTTGTTGACCGACAAGTACCTCAATGGCGTGCCGGCCGATGCACGGGTCAACCGTCCGGGCGGTGGTTCGTTGCAGGCCAAGCATTTGTCCGATGCCAACATTGCCCACGTGCGTGCGCTGAACGAAATCGCCAAGCGCCGTGGTCAGAGCCTGGCGCAACTGGCGCTGGCCTGGACCCTGCGCGATCCACGGGTGACCAGCGCGCTGATCGGTGCGAGCCGGCCGGAGCAGATCATTGAAAACGTCGGTGCGCTGAAGAACCTGAGCTTCAGTGCGGAAGAACTGGCGGAGATCGATCGGTTTGCCCAAGAGGGTGGGATCAACCTGTGGGAAAAGCCCTCCACTGCTGAGTAACCATCACCGATAACCCCCCGTAGGAGCCGGCTTGCCGGCGATGAGGCCATTAGCCTTGCGCTGATTTTGAGGTCGCCATCGCCGGCAAGCCGGCTCCTACAGTTGATCTTCAGTGTGGCGAATTCACCCGGTAGTACTCGGTCAATGTGGGAGCCGGGCTTGCCCGCGATGCGGGCGCCTCGGTGTGTCAGTCAGACCGTGGTGATGCTATCGCAGGCAAGCCAGCTCCCACACAAGCCGGCTCCTGCAGTTGATCTTCAGTGTGGCGAATTCACCCGGTAGTACTCGGTCAATGTGGGAGCCGGGCTTGCCCGCGATGCGGGCG